>CAYNHL010000042.1:0-26390 GCA_964397015.1 uncultured Desulfobacterales bacterium
CTTTAAAATCCCCCACCTGTGGCCGGGTCAAAATCCCCCAGCGACAGAACATTAAGATCTAAGTTATTCTCTCACCGATGCGCTCAGACTTGTGGAAAACGCCAAAATTGGCTGCGGAAAAGCACACTTCAAATCAATCCTGCACCGCCATTAATGACATTCACTTTAACTGGAGAATCATCGAGGCATCTGTGGATATGGGTCCAAGCCGTCTCTTGACTTACAAAAAACTGCCTGTTATCTTTAGATTATTCCTTTAATCAAGACAGGGGGTGCCATGGAAAAAAAAGTGCTGGTCCCGGTGGCTCAGGGAATTGAGGAAATGGAAGCCATAACCATTATCGATGTGCTTCGAAGAGCAGGTGCAAAGGTAACGATAGCATCTGTGGACACTATTGCCATCAATGGCTCAAAGGAAATCGAATTCAAAGCGGACAAACTGCTGAAAGACTGCATGGATGACGAATTTGACCTGATCGTTCTCCCGGGGGGCATACCGGGAGCCATGAATCTCCGTGATTCAAAAGATCTCGAGGTTCTTTTGAAAAGACAGGCTGGAGAAAATAAATTATATGGAGCCATCTGCGCTTCTCCTGCGGTGGTGCTCCATCATCACGGCCTGGTCGAGCCGGGAAAAGTCACCTGTCATCCCGGATTTGCAGAAAAGATCGAAAACGGTAATATTCTTGAATCGGCAGTGGTCATGCACAATAACTGCATCACCAGCAGGGGGGCCGGCACGGCATGTGATTTCGCGCTGGCGCTGGTGGAGCTGCTGTATCCCGGTGAAAAGAAAAAACAGGTCATGCAGGGCCTTGCCCTGGCGGTGGATTGACCAGAGCTGCCATGACAGACCCGCCGTTTGACTGGGAGGCGTTTTTAGTCCACACCTGTGACATTCCCGGCAGCCTCGATAAAGTGGCTGTTGGATAAATTACAGGTGCAGGGTTGACAATCTGGTCAATTCAAATATACTTTTTGACATAATCCGGTTTTGAATGCTGACCTGAAAAGTCCCGGCCTGCTGCTCACGCTGATTTGTATTTCAATCAATGTTTCTTTATTTACTATGGAGGTAAGTTATGGGTGAAAGCGTTTACAAAATTATCGATCTTGTAGGTTCCAGTTCAGTTTCATGGGAAGACGCAGCTTCTCAGGCCATTGCAAAAGCTTCGTCCTCATTGCGGGATTTGAGGATTGCCGAGGTACAGAAGCTGGATATTAAAATTGAAGAAGGAAAACCTGCCCAGTTCAGGACCAACCTGAGGGTTTCCTTCAAATACCAGGGATAAAACAGGGCCGGGCCCCTTTATCAACAGGGGCCCGGCCGTTTAAAAAAAGAAAGTGCGCTGGTAAATTTCCGGTCATGTGTTATCCGACGGTTTCTTCGTCGCGCAGTACCCGCCTCAATACTTTGCCCACATTGGAAACCGGTATTTCATCCCTGAATTCAATGACTTTCGGGCGCTTGTAGCCGGCCATGTGCTCCTTGCAGAACTCGGTGATTTCCTCGATGGTGGCTGTTTCACCATATTTGAGCTTGATGTAGGCCTTGACTTTTTCGCCGCTTTTTTCGTCAGGGACACCTACCACTGCGACCAGTTCGACTTTGGGATGGGTATAGAGGATATCTTCCACATCCCTTGGGTATACATTGAATCCGCCTACAAGGATCAGGTCTTTTTTACGGTCCGTGATGGTGATGTATCCGTTTTCATCGATATTGCCTATATCCCCGGTCAGAAAATACCGGTTTTCACCAAAATGCACAAACACCTCGTCGTTGGCTTCGGGCTTTTTCCAGTATCCTTTCATTACCTGGGGGCCGCATGCCGCCACTTCACCGTCTTCGCCACGGGGCAGCTCTTTGCCGGGATCTTCAAGATCCACTATTTTAACGTCCGTGCCAGGCAATGGGAATCCAATGGATCCTATTTTCCGGGTTTCCTTGAAAGTGGGATTGGCGCTGATGGCAGGGGCGGTTTCCGTCAGCCCGTATCCTTCAAAAATAATGGACCCGGTCTTGGCTTCAAACTGCTTGCAGACTTCGGGCGGCAGGGGGGCACCGCCTGAAAAACATCCCATGAGCGATGAAATATCGTATTGATCCAGCAGGGAATGGTTGGCAAATGCGACAAAAATGGTAGGTACCGCAGGCATGAAAGTGGGACGGTATTTCTGGACAGCCTTGAGCACTTCCGTAAACGGAGGTTTGCCGGCCCGTGGATCCGGTATGCAGATCAGCCTGCTGCCCAGCATGGCTGCCATCAGAAGGGCCACCGTGATACCAAAGCTGTGATACCATGGCAAAACCCCCAGGAACGAATGGAAGTCGCCGGGGTACATTTTTTCCGGAGGCGCGCCTTCCTTGTGGATGAACCGGGCGTATTCGTGCAGGGCCAGTACATCGTAGGTAAAATTGGTATGAACCAGTTCAGCTCCCTTGGGGACTCCGGTGGTCCCGCCGGTATAGAGCATTACAGCCGTGTCCAGTTCAGGATCGATGGTGACCGAAGGGGGGGAAGGAGAGTAACTTGCCAGGATATCATCATACATTAAATGGCCGGGTTCGTGGCGGTCCGCCTTGGGTATTTTTCCCAGCAGCCCACCCAGAAAAGCCTTGAATCCGGGAAGGTATGATTTGATGTTGCAGATTACCACTGTATCGACCTTTGTACCTTCAATGGCCTTTACCGTGTTTTCATAAAAAAGAGGGTGGTCCATGCAGAAGACGATTTTCGATTCTGAGTCTGACAGCTGGTAATTGAGCTCGGTGGCTGTGTACACCGGGTTGCAGTTGACCGCCACCGCCCCGGCCTTGAGGATGCCGAAAAGTATTTCTGGAAACTGCGGCAGGTTGGGCAGAAAAATGGCCGCCTTGTCTCCTTTGCCGATACCTTTTTTGGAAAGGAAACAGGCTATCTTGTCCGCTGCATCTTTTACCTGTGAATAGGTCCTGGTGGCACCGTTGAAAATTGTGAAAACACTGTCAGGGTACTTGGCGGCGGAATCATCAAGGAATTTGAAGACCGGAAACTTGTAATCCGAGATGGTGTGCGCTACGCCTTCAGGCCAGAAGGGGGTTTGCCAGGCTTGATCGTTCATGTAGGTTCCTCTCTTTTTGGTTATAAGATAATATTTTACCAGGATGCTTTCTATCATCCGGGCCGGGCATGATTCGTCTTGAATTAAAAATACTATATACTATTTCATTCAAAAAAATAAATCAAAATTTTTCATCATCTTTTATGCCGGGGCTTTGCCGGCCAGGGAACACTGCTGCGGTTCAAGAGAAAACAGCTGACATGAACTTTTGACGGGTGAAAGAAAAGCGCCCGGGTGTGCGGGAAAATTCTTCTTTGCACACCCGGGCGCCGGAAGGTTACTCTTTGGAAAAATCATCCTTTGTGGCGCCACAGACCGGGCAGACCCAGTCTTCGGGCAGATCCTCAAAAGCGGTTCCCGGGTCTATGTCATTGTCGGGATCCCCGGCAGCGGGGTCATATACATATCCGCAAAGATCGCATACATACTTGTCCATGTTCTTTGTCTCCTTTTTTGTTAAGGTTATTAATTCAACTTTCGGGCTTCAACTATGATGCCCGGGGTCAGGCTTGTTTTATTGTGTTTTTATCAAAAATTGTTTCTTGTAAAGGGTCAAAAATGCAATAATGCAATGGGTGACCCCATAAAATACTAGTAAGCGTCATCGAGTTCAAGATCCTTTTGGGTGACCGTATGCTTGAACAATGTGTATGCCCAGATCTGGTAGCCGATAACGATGGGTATGAACAGGATCACCACCACCAGCATTATTTTCAATGTCAGGGGAGACGATGATGCGTTAAAGGCTGTAAGGGTGAAATCCGGGTTTATGCTTGACGGAAACAGTGCCGGAAACAGGCCGGCAATACCGAAGAAAACCGCTCCTGCAATGGTGACGGCAGATGCAAACCATGCCTTGAACCATGCCTTTTTTGATATAAAAAACCGGCTGGCGATCAGCGCAGCTGCCGTGACCAGTATGATCAAAAACAGTGCAGGGTATCGGCCGTAATTGTCAAAAAGTGACGTGGCAAAAAAACTTGAAACCAGGAAAATCAAAGTCACCGGTACAAGAAGGACCCAGGTTTTTTTGGCCATTGAAAGAGCATTCTCCTGTAACTCGCCGTCAGTCCGTATAAGCAGCCAGTTGGCCCCGTGAAGGGTGAACATCAGGACAAAAAACACACCGCCCAGCAATCCGTATGGGTTTAACAGCTTGAGAGTGTTCCCGTGATAGAGCCCCTGGCCGTCAAAGGGGATGCCCTGGAAAATGTTGGCAAACGCAACGCCAAAAAGCAGTGCCGGAAAAAAACTTCCGATGAAAAAACAGGTATCCCAGACTTTTTTCCATGTGGCATTTTCAATTTTGCCGCGAAATTCAAATGACACCCCCCTGAGAATCAGGGCGAACAGGATAAGCATCAGCGGTGTATAAAGGGAGGAGAACATTACGGCATACACCTGGGGAAACGCGGCAAATGTCACACCGCCTGCTGTGATCAGCCAGACTTCATTTCCGTCCCACAAGGGCCCGATGGCATTGAGCATAGTCCGGCGCTGGGTATCTGTCTTTCCAATCAGGGGGTACAGTGTGCCGACACCGAAATCAAATCCATCCGTGATGAAAAATGCAGCCCATAAAAATCCCCAGAGACAAAACCAGATTACTTGAAGTTCCATGTTAACACTCCTGTTTGTTAGTTTTGGGTTTCAGGTTCAGGGCCTTTTTTTACAAATTTTACGATCAGGTAATATCCCACGGCTCCCAGGAGTCCGTAAACCAGTAAAAAGGCTATCAGGGATATAAAAACCTGTATGCCGTCAATGGGCGAGGCCGCCTGAGATGTTTTCAGCAATCCGTATACAATCCATGGCTGCCGGCCCACTTCCGTGACAATCCATCCCATTTCCATGGCGATATAGGGCAAAGGGATAGCCAGCATCATGATTTTCAGGTAGCGGGGGCTTTCCATGAGTTTGTTCCGCCTGAACCACCCGTATATCGTTAAGAGGATGAACAATGTGCCAAGCCCCACCATGGTCCTGAAAGCGATAAAGGTTGGCAGCACCGGCGGTCTTTCTTCTTTTGGAAAGTCCAGGAGGCCTTTGACTTCGGCGTTGAAGTCATGGTAGCCCAGAAAACTTAAAATACCTGGAATGGATCCGAATTCAAACAGGTTTTTTTCTTTTTCCTGGCTGGGGATCGCAAATAAAAGGATCGGTGCACGGGTGGTGGTTTCCCAGTGTGCTTCCATGGCAGCCAGTTTGGCCGGCTGCATGGCGGCAACGTTGGTGCCGTGCAAATCACCTTCGATTGCAACAAAAATGGAACATACCAGCCCGATTACCAGGCCTATCTTAAAGGATCTTGTAAATATTTCGACATGCTGTTTTTTAAGCAGGTGATAGGAGCTGACGCCCATGACAAAAAAAGATGCCAGCAGCAGGGATGCAGGAATGACATGAAAAAATTCAAGCCAGCCGTACTTGTTGGTGATCAAGGCCATGAAGTCCGTCAATTCGGCACGGCCGTTGTTAATGGTGTATCCTACCGGGTTCTGCATGAAGCCGTTGGCTAAAAGAATCCATACAGCGGATAAAGTACCGGCAGCGGCAACGAGCCACATGACCGCGGCATGGGCCTTGGCAGACATCTTATTCCATCCGAAAATCCATATGCCGATAAAGGTGGATTCAAGGAAAAAGGCAAGGGTCGCCTCGATGGCGAGCAGTGAGCCGAAAACATCACCCACGTAGGCAGAATACCTTGACCAGTTGGTGCCGAACTGGAATTCGAGGGTGATGCCGGTGACTACCCCTAGAGCGAAATTGACCAGAAAAATCTTGCCCCAGAATTTGGTCATTTTTAAATACCTGAGATCTCCTGAACGTGCATACTTTGTTTCCATGTAAGCAACTATAAAGGACAGTCCAAGGGTCAGGGGGACGAACAGAAAATGGAACATGGTGGCCGCTGCGAACTGAAGCCTGGAAAGAAAAACCGGATCCATATATTCCTCCAATACTTTGGTTGCGGGTTTTATATATCCGTTATAAGCTTTTTTGAAATATCAGCAATTCCCATGCCAGTTTGAGCAGGGAGGGGTTTGTATAATACCGGTATCATAGAGATGTCCGTTAAAAAAGGCAATACATAACTTAACCAATTTCAAAAGTTGAGGAAATAATTTAAATCCGGCTTGACAGGGGCCTGATTTGGAAAAAAGATACAAAACGGTGTCACGATACAAAAATGTATTGTTTGTGAGACAGTTGTCTCATATGGCTCAAGATAATACTTTCAATTCTGCCTCTGATGATGTTATACTTAAAAACAGCTGATAAAATAAGGAGTTGTCATGTCATTTACAGTATCCAGGCGATCATTTTTAAAAGGAACCGCGGTAGCGGCCTGCAGTCTTGCGGCCTCCAGCCCTGCAGCCAGGGCGGCAGACTCGTTGAATAAAAAAGAATCTCTGGCCACCCTGCTCGATATAAGCAAATGCATCGGATGTGAGGAATGTGTCTATGCCTGCCAGGATGTGAACCAGGCAAAGTTTCCTGAACCGGAAAAACCCTTTCCTGTAATGTATCCGAGAAACCGGGTGCCGGTAGAGGACTGGTCTCAAAAAAGGGATGTTACAGACCGCCTCACCCCCTACAACTGGTTGTTTATCCAGCGCACAACAGTGGATGTGAACGGGGAGCGGACAACACTGAATATCCCACGCCGCTGCATGCATTGTGAAAACCCGCCCTGTGTGAAGCTGTGTCCCTGGGGTGCGGCCAAGCAGTTTGATAACGGGATTTCAAGGCTTGACCCCGATCTTTGCCTTGGAGGCTCTAAGTGCAAGCAGGTCTGTCCCTGGCATATTCCTGAACGGCAGACCGGGGTGGGGCTGTACCTGGATGTTTTGCCGTCCATGGCCGGAAACGGGGTCATGTATAAATGTGACCGCTGTTACGACCGCATTGAACAAGGGGAATTGCCGGCCTGCATCGAGGTATGTCCTGAAAACGTGCAGACCATCGGCCCGAGAAGTCGTATCATTGAACAGGCCCGTGAGCTTGCCGCTGAAATGAACGGTTATATATACGGTGAAACAGAGAATGGCGGCACCAATACCATCTATGTATCACCGGTACCTTTTGACAGGTTGAATTCAGTGATGGAAGCGGGGAATGGCCGGCCTCATCTTGATCCGGCCCCCAACACTATGGCCGGTTCTGAAATGCTGGCCCGGGCAATGATACTGGCACCGGTAGCAGGTGTTGCAGCCGCCCTGGGTAAATTTTACAAAACGGCAAAGGATGACAAATAATGTCGGGCACAATGAAAACAAGAAAATATGTTTACGCTCTTTCTCTTTTGTTTTTAACCCTTTCCGGGTTCGGTCAGATGCCGATTTTCAAACGCTATTATGTGGCGGATATTCCCGGCCTTGGATGGCTCGCCCAATTCTATGTCACCCACCACATGCATTATATTTCCGCCATGGTGCTCCTGGCCCTCGTGTTTTATATCCTGGTGGATTACGCGCTGCTGAGCTCCACAAGATTTATCCTGACCAGGTCCGGCGCTGTTAAAGCCATTCTGGTTTTCGTACTTGTTCTGAGCGGTGTTTTAATGGTGATCAAAAACCTGGAAGGGGTCTTTTTCCCTCACAACATGATTATCAGCCTGGACCTTGTGCACTTGGGCAGCGGCATGGGGCTTCTGGCAGCCAGCCTTTATACCCTGGTAAAAAGAAAAGCCTGGGTGGTTTTAAAAAACAGATAACCTTCTATCCTTCGGCCACGTGGTAAACGGCCGGTCTGTCAGGCTGGTGTTGTAGTAGTCAGGGTCACCCGTGACCTCTTTTCCTATCCAGTCCGGCTTTTCAAATGCCTGGTCCCGGGATGACAACTCCACTTCAGCTATTTCAAGTCCTTTGTTTTCGCTGGAGAACACATCAATGACCCATTGCGTGCCTTTGTGGGTTAAATGGTACCTGTCCTTTTCTATTACCGGCCGATGACAAAGATTTTCAAGAAGGGCCCGGGCATCTTCTAGCGGTATTTCATATTCAAATTCAAGCCCTGCTGCCCTGGTTTTTTCCCCTTTTATGGTCAAAAATCCAAGGTCATTACATGTGCGCACCCTGACAACCGCTTTTTTGTTTTTTTTTATATAGCCCTGTACGATATGGTCTGCAGGCTCGGCAGCCCGGCACGGATTGTACTTTAAGCGGAATTTTCTCTCTATTTCAATACCCATGGGAAATACAGATGATACAGTTGACTACATGAATTGAATTTTTTTAAGTTTTTCAGTCATCACTTCCTTGTTGAAGGGTTTTATGATGTAGCCGTCACATTTGCCCACACAGGCTTTTACCATGTCCACCTCTGCGTGGGATGTCACCATGAGGATTTTTGCCTTTTCATCTTCTTCAAGTCCCCGCTCTTCTTCAAGTTTTCTGACAGCTGCCAGAACCTCCGTGCCACTGATATCGGGCATGGAAATATCCAATGTGATCAGGTTGAACAGGTCCCAGTTCTCAAGGGCTGTTTTAACGGCGCTGATGGCGGCTCTTCCATTTACGACCGCTTCGCATCGTCCGAGACCCTCAACGATTTTCATCATTTTCTTCCGGCTGACCAGTTCATCGTCAACCACCAGTATTCTCATGCTTATAGTCTCCCAGCGAATTGCTTATTATGTTTATACTGCTGATGCCGTTTTTTTTCAAGTTAAAACTGGATACAGGTCTACCGGCCGGATGCCATTGCCATGAATACTCCTGCCAGGATGATTGTTCCGGACAGCACCAGTCTCAGGCTCAAAGGTTCGTTCAAGAACAAAAGTCCTCCGAGTGCCGCAATGACCGGGACCGTCAGTTGAACAATGGCGGCCCGGGAGGCTGTAAGCCCTTTTAGGGCCGTATACCAGATTACGTATCCCGTTCCCGAGGCGAGACTGCCTGATAAAATGCCCATGAAAACACCGGTGCGTGTGATATGAATATGTGACATAAAAAAAAGCTGACAAAAAAGTATCATCGGCACAGCGTAAATGAAATTCCAGGCCGTAGCGACAGTGGCATCCGGTACCCTGCGGCCCATAAGGGAGTAAACACCCCATGCAACCCCGGCTGTTGCCATGAGAACAGCTCCTTTGAACGAAGGGGCGCTCAGGCCGGGGAAAACCAGGTACAAAAGGCCTGAAACAGCCAGTAACAATCCGGTCCATTGCCACGGTGCCAGGCGTTCTCCTTTCAGCAGGCCGGTGATTATCATGGTTGACTGCACGGCGCCGAACAGTATCAGTGCCCCTGTCCCTGCGGACAGGCTCATATAGGCTGTGGAGAAGGTGATGGCATAAAGTGTCAGCATGCTTGCCATTGTAATGCTGTCTTTGCCTGCCGGCCTTTTTTTTCCTGATGATGCCGCCAGGATAATGGCAAGAATGACCGCCCCGGAAACAATCCTGACAGAGGAAAAGGTGGCGGCATCGATCAGGCCCCGGTCCAGGGCAAAACGGCAGAAAAGGGAATTGGCTGCAAAGGCGGTCATGGCGGCAGCCGTCAGGAAAAAGGTAACAACCGCAGTCCCGGGCCGTGTAAGTGTCATGATAAACCTTTCCTTAATTGAAAAAAATGTTCCGGTTTGTTTTGATTCCTGGTATGGTTCTGCATTAAACACAAAGCCGGCGGTAAATGCAAATGAAAAAAAATGTTGAATCCATAACCCCATTGATTGCGCTGCTGACGGATTTTGGACAGGACGACCATTATGCCGGTGTAATGAAAGGTGTCATCCTTGGCATCAATCCAGCTGCGCGTATAATTGACCTGTGCCACGGTATCTTGCCACAGAACATTCTCGGCGCTGCGTATATGCTGTACGGCAGTTACCGGTATTTTCCCGAAAACACCATTTTCTGTGCAGTGGTGGACCCCGGGGTAGGGTCGGACAGGAAAGCTTTGTGCATTAAAACCAGGGATTATCTCTTTGTCGGACCTGACAATGGTATCCTGTGGACGGCAGCAAGTGACAATGGTATCAAAGAGTGCATCTGCCTGACACGGGAATGTTTTTTTCTGGATTCAATATCCACCACGTTTCACGGCCGTGATATTTTTGCACCGGTCTGCGCCCACCTGTCATCAGGTGTTTTGGCAAATCAGATGGGAGAACCGGTATCCCACCCGGTTGAGTTGGATTTCATGCAGCCTCGTCCGGTTACTGGAGGATATGAACTCACGGTTTTACATGTGGACCGGTTCGGTAACCTGGTATTGAATCTCAGTGTAAAGGACATTGCCCTGGCATCAAAACCAGTGTTTCATCTGACAATAAAAGGCACAGTGATAACAAGGCTGTATCATGCTTATGCTTTAGCGCCGGATGATGGCCTGTTTGTAATTTCAGGCAGTTCAGGATTTTTTGAGATCAGTAGAAAAAACAGCAGTGCCGCAAAGGCGCTTGGCGCCGCAGCCGGCGACAAGGCTCTTTTTAGCGGCGCAGTGTGCGCCGGCTGACAAAGAAAATCTTGACGGCATGATCCATGTATTGTTATAAATTTAATTTACCATGACATGTTAACATTTGGGAAACTATTGGTCCGATGCCTCAATTCCAACCGGTAAATTTCGGAAAGTATTTTCTGCTGGACAGGATTGCAACCGGCGGGATGGCCGAAGTTTTCAAGGCAAAGATTGTCGGGGATCACGGATTTGAAAAAATTGTGATCATCAAGACCCTGTTTCCCCACCTTCAGACGGAACAGGAACTTGTGGATTCCTTTATCGAGGAAGCCAAGCTCGCCGCCCTTCTGCAGCATCCCAACGTTGTACAGATTTATGATTTCGGCAAAACGGAAGATTCTTACTTCATTGCAATGGAATACCTTCCGGGCATTAATTTAAGGCATATTCTGGACGTGGTGCAGCCTTTTCCGATGATGCCGGAAACCGCTTTGTTCATTGCCCACCAGACATGCGCCGGGCTTCACTACGCCCATACCAGGACCAATGACGAGGAAATCCCCCTCGGGATAATTCACCGGGATGTCAGCCCTCCCAATATCCTGATCACTGACCAGGGCCAGCTTAAAATAATTGATTTCGGCATTGCCAAGGCCGCCAGCCAGAATACCTCCACCCAGATGGGCATCATCAAGGGAAAAGTGGCTTACATGTCTCCTGAACAGGCCAGAGGAGAGATTATCGACCACCGCTCTGACATTTTTTCCGTCGGTATTATCCTCTATGAAATGGTTACAGGCCGGCCGCTGTATAAAGGAGATACGTCCGATATCCTTGAAAAAGCCAGGAATGCAGATTTTATTCCGGTGGAAACCGCCAATCCTGACCTGCCAAAACCGATTTATGCCGTCATCAGAAGGGCCCTTGAAAAAGATGTTGACAGGAGGTACCCGTTTGCTGACGACATGATGGCGGATATTGACGAGTGCATGTCCCGCCTGGGAATACGTGCCTCAAATCACCGGCTTGCCATATTCCTGGAGCAGATTGACGGGAGGAGAACACCCAACAGGACCCAAAAAGCCATAGATGATAAAAAAATGCCTCCGGACACCGGTGAAATTACCTCGGAATATGAAGATACAGTGGTTATAGATACCATGGAGCATGCACAGCCCGGCACCCGAAAACGTCCCCTGTATCTTCTGGCAGTCCTGGCCCTGGCCGTGATTGCAGGTGTTTTTATCCTGCATGCAGGTATTTCCGGCACTTTCTTGAACAGGACGGATCAACAGGTTCTGCCGGTTACAGCCCCTGAGCTCGAAGCAGCACAGCCCCTCGAGGATTCAGTGTCCCGGGCAGCGGTTGCATCCGTACCTGAAAAAGAAAACGCAGGTTCGACAGAACCTGTAAAACCGGAAACATCGGCCCTGGAAGCTTTGGATAAAAAGGAGTACCACGAAGCCGTTAACCATTTCGAGGTTCTTTTCAAGCAGGATCCATCCCAAAGGCAGGCATTGAAGCAACAGTATATCAAGGCGCTGCTCGGTGAAGCAGGCAGGCTTACACACTCTGCGGAATATGACAATGCCAGGACTTTGTATCAAAAAATCATAGTCCTGGATGAACAGTGTGTGGATGCATTTTTCAATCTGGGGTATATTCATGCCAGGAACAGGGCTTTCACACAGGCCGAGGCCATGTATCAAAAAGCGGTTGATCTTTCGCCCGAATACCTGGACGAGGCGTTGTTCAACCTGGCGGTTGTACAGGATCGACTGGGTAAAAAGGAAGCCGTGGCACTGAATCTGGTAAGGGCACACAGCATCAACCCGAAAAATACCCGGGTGGAGAAATATCTTGAAAAGTTCAATAAAAAGCATGGGAGTCAGTAAATGCGAATGACATCATGGCACAGCTTTTTGCTGGTATCTGTCTGTGCAGCATGCCTGCTGTTCCAGGGCTGTCTGCCCGAAAAGAAGGCCAGGCCTGTATCAGGACAGGAAAATGCATCCGCGATACCGCCTGATGCGACCCCGCAGACCCCTGAGACCCGGCCGTCCAGCGATCTTCCGGTGGACGGTGCCCGGGAAAAGGTCCCCCAGGAAGATCTTTTCCATGATGTTCGCTTTGAAGGTGAGACATTGTCCATTATAGCCAGGTGGTATACAGGCAGCATGAAAAACTGGCAGTTGCTGGCAGAAGCCAATCCTGACATAAATCCACATATACTGAGACTTGACATGCGGATCAGGATTCCTCAAGAACTGCTCAAAACCCGTGATCCCATGCCTGAGACCTACCTGGACCAGTTTTATAAAAAGCCTGAGCCGGAGGATGAACAAACACCGGAACCACCGGATACCCAGGAACCCCCGGATACCCCGGATGATATCGAACTTTATGGCCCCAGGCCCTTCGGGGCCGAGTAACCATGCTAAAACCCTTGAGACAGACCACCTTGTGTTCTGAATCCGCCGGCATCAGCGATGTCGGTAAAAAACGGCGCATCAACCAGGATGTCTGTTATATGAATGACGGCGCCGGGCTGTATATAGTTGCAGACGGCATGGGCGGGCAGCAGGCCGGAGATGTTGCAAGCCGTGTCGCGGTCGATACCCTACTGGGCTGGTATGGCCTTGAAGGTCGTGAATCATGCGGTTTCGAGCAGTTACCGCACCAGGACAGCCTGTTGTCGGAACAGGCCGATCGGCTCGTAGCCGGCATTCAGGCAGCCAACAGTGCTGTACTTGAAAAAGCCCGGACACATTCACACCTGGCCGGGATGGGTACCACAATGTCGGCTGTCAGGATTACCTGCAACACTGTCATAGTTGCCAATGTTGGAGACAGTCCTGTATTCCTGGTCAGGGATGGCAAAATTGAAACTCTCTCGGTCCCGCATTCCCTGTCAGCCAAATGCCCGGCTGACAATGAACTGTTCGGCAATGCAAAACATATGCTGACAAGGGCGGTCGGGGTCGAGGAAGAGGTCAGGGTGGATTCGTGTGAAATACAGGGGTATGAAAATGATATTGTTGTTTTATGTTCTGACGGCCTGAGCAATGTAGTTCAACCTGATACCATACGGCAGGTGGCAGGTGACTGTTCCCCTGATGAGGCCTGTGCCCGGCTGGTGGAACTTGCCAATGAAAACGGTGGTCCGGACAATATCACTGTGGTGGTTGTCCGGATCAATGCAATGGGACCTGAAAAAAAACACTGGTTTGCAAGCCTTAAAAAATGGTTTATTACCGGGGATCAAGGATTGAAAAGGAAATGACATGGCACGCCTGATATTGAAATTCAAGGATGAAATCATGGATGAATACCCGCTGGACGGGATCAATTCACTGGCCATCGGACGGCGCTCATCAAACGATGTAGTGATTGTCAATCTGGCAGTTTCAGGGTTTCATGCCCAGATCATCCCCCAGGATGACAAGTTTATGCTCAAGGATCTTGACAGCAAGAACGGGACACTGCTCAACAAAAAACCCATCAAGACCGGCCTGCTTGAACCAGGCGACGAGATTACCATTGGAAAGCACACATTGATATTTGATGACGACCATGGAAATTCAGGCCTCAAAACATCGATGACGATGGAAAACACTCTTGTGTTTGAAAATCCCACAGAGGTCGTGGATCAGACCATGATCATAGATACCCGCAAACAATCTGCCCGTCCTGAAACTGGCCTGAAACATAAAGGGGTTATCCAGCTTTCCGGAACCGGTGAATCCATCCCCCTTGACAAACAGTTGATAAAAATCGGAAAAAACAAGGATGCGGACATTGTCGTGACCGGGCTGTCAGGCCTTCTGGCCGGAGATACGGCCGCCACCATCAGCCGGCGGCCGGATGGATACTATATAAGTGCAGGTGAAGGATTTCTGGTCCCCAAGGTGAGAAACAGCAAGCTGACAAAGGTGGTCAGGCTGCGTTCCGGAGATACCATCCGTATCGGATTTTTCAAGATGATCTTTTTTTCAGGAAAAAGGCCGTTTAAGTGAAAACAGGCCCCGGCTATCCGAACCTGCCGGTAATGTAGTCCTGGGTCAACTGGTGCAGAGGCGTTAAAAACACCTGTTTTGTCGGGCCGATTTCAATGAGGTCTCCGAGGTGGAAAAAGGCGGTTCTCTGGGAGACCCTTGCAGCCTGCTGCATGGAATGGGTCACTATGGCAATGGCATAGTTCTGCTTCAGTTCGTCAATCAGCTCTTCAATAATGGCCGTTGCAATGGGATCCAGGGCGGAACAGGGTTCGTCCATCAAAATGACTTCCGGGTTCACGGCAATGGTACGGGCAATGCACAACCGCTGCTGCTGGCCGCCGGACAGTCCTGTCCCCGGTTCATTCAACCGGTCCTTGACCTCTTTCCACAACCCGGCCCGCTTTAGTGACTGCTCGACCAGTTCGTCTGTCTCGATTTTGTTCTGCACCAGCCCGTGAATCTTGGGCCCATAGGCAATATTGTCATAAATGGACTTGGGGAAGGGATTTGGTTTTTGAAATACCATGCCGACCTGTGCCCGCAATGGGACTACATCCACGTCTTTGTCATAGATGTTTTTGCCGTCAATGAAAATATCACCTCTGACGATACAGCTGTCAATGGTGTCGTTCATGCGGTTCAGGCAGCGGATGAACGTGGACTTTCCGCACCCTGAAGGCCCGATCATGGCTATGACCTCATTGTCCCCGATGTCCAGGGATACGTCATTGATGGCCTTTGTTTCCCCGTAGTCATAAAACACGCTGACGTTTTTGCACACCATTTTGGCTTTGGGGGAGGACTCCTCTCCCACGGTCTCCCTTTGATCCCTGTCAACCAGGTGTTTTCGTTCCTTGGTATTTGTTGAAAGAGGGGCGGTAAACAGTGTGTCTTTCGTCTCCGTGTCCGTTTGTGCATCATGCTGTTTTTTGAGTGCCATGGATTGATTCATTTTCGTATATTTTCATTTTACACGGTTGGGACCAAAGAGTCCGGGACACCTTGACTTCATCCAGGTGTCCCGGACAGGATCGTTGTTATAAATCAGACAGTTTAATTGGTGTCAGGTTTTCAACATTGTTTTTGATCTGCTGTCTTTCAGATACCGGCATGGGAATCAGGCCCTTGTCTGTCAGGTAGCCTTCGTCTCCCCAGGCTTTTTCACTGGTGAATTCAGCCAGGTATTCCATGATACCGGGAATTGTGCCGACATGGGCTTTTTTCACGTAAAAGAACAGCGGCCGGGATACAGGGTAAGAACCGTCGGCAATGGCCTCGAATGCAGGCGCAACACCTTCGATGGTCGCTCCCTGGATTTTGTCCGTGTTCTGATCCAGAAAACTGAACCCGAAAATACCAAAGGCGTCCGGGTTGGCATCGAGCTTTTGAACGATCAGGTTGTCGTTTTCACCGGCTTCGATATAGGCCCCGTCTTCTCGGACGGTATGGCAGAGTTTTTTATAGGCTGCCTTGTCCTTGCCTTTGAGATCCTTGATCCACCCATATGTCGCTGCCCCTTTTTCCATTGCCAGTTCTACAAAGGCGTCTCTTGTTCCGGATGTGGGAGGCGGTCCGAGTACTTCGATCTTGACATCAGGAAGAGCCGGGTTGACATCTTTCCATGTTTTATTTGGATTGGGCCGGGTTTTACCTTCAGTGTTTCCTTCAGGAACGTCTTTTGCCAGTGCCAGGAAGATATCTTTTCTTGTCAGTTTCATCAGAGGGCTTTTTTTGGAATTGCCGATTACTATACCGTCATAACCGATCTTGACTTCGACAATTTCAGTAACGCCGTTGGCAATACCTTTTTCAAGTTCTGATTTTTTGATACGACGGGAGGCATTGGAAATATCCGGGTGCTCTACACCCACACCTGCACAGAAAAGCTTGAATCCGCCACCGGATCCTGTGGATTCAATGGTCGGAGTCTTATATGAGGTTGATTTTCCAAACTGTTCCGCCACCACGGTAGCAAAGGGGTAAACGGTCGATGAGCCGACAATTGAGATGTAATCCCTTGATGCGGCTGCGCTTGTGAGTCCAATGCCCAGGCTGAATACCAGGGCCATGCCGAATAATACTGCTTTTTTCATTTTTTTCTCCTGAGTTTGTTTGTTACCATTTTTTTTCAAATTTCTTTCTGACAATTACGGCCGCTGCGTTCATGGCTACGAGGAATACGAGTAAAACCATGATAGCTGCGGATGTTCTTTCAAGAAAAGCACGTTCCGGGCTGTCGGCCCATAAAAATATCTGTACCGGCAGCACGGTTGACGGATCTGTAAATCCCCCCGGGATGTCCACTATAAAGGCGACCATGCCGATCATCAGCAGCGGGGCGGTTTCCCCAAGAGCCTGTGCCATGCCGATAATGGCGCCGGTCAGCATTCCGGGCAGGGCCAATGGGAGAACATGGTGGATTACCATCTGCATTCTGGATGCGCCTATACCCAGGGCGGCCTCCCGGATGGAAGGCGGTACAGACTTCAGCGAAGCCCGGCTGGCGATGATGATGGTGGGCAGGGTCATCAATGTCAGGACAAGTCCGCCTACCAGGGGAACAGACCTGGGAAGACCGAAAAAATTTAAGAATACGGCCAGGCCAAGCAGCCCGAAAACAATTGACGGTACGGCTGCCAGGTTGTTGATATTGACTTCTATTATATCCGTAAACCTGTTTTTCGGGGCGAATTCCTCCAGATATACCGCAGTGGCCACACCGATGGGAAAAGAGAGCACCAGGGTTATAATCAGGGTAAAAAACGAGCCTGTGGCAGCCCCCCATATACCGGCAAGTTCTGGCTCCCTGGAATCTCCGGATGTAAAAAAGGCCTTGTTGAACTTTTTTTTGATCCTGTCCCCGGCTGCCAGGTTTTCAATCCATGAAAGCTGTTTGTCGGTAAGGCGCCGCTGTGTCTCATCGACCTCTTTTTTGATGTGACCCTTGATGAACATGTCCACGTCGTCATCTGCCGGCACCCATAAGGAAATTGTCCGGCCGATAAGTTCGGGATTGGCAATGACCTTGTCCATAAGTGTATAGGCCGCGCCGGAACTGGCCAGTGAATACAGGTTTCGTTTGTCCTTCCGGCTTGTCACGTCCGGGAACAGTTCACGCAGTGACTGTTTTACAAGGCCCTGGAAATCGGCATTTTTTATATGGCCTGGATCTATTTTATCCTTGTCCAGCGTGATATCGAGTTTTATGAATGTCTGGAAAAAAGCGGTATGGCCATTGATGAAAATACTTATAAACAGTGTGGCAAGAAAAACGAGACTGAGTGTGACTGCAATTATGCCGCATCGCCTGAATCTTTTTTCAGCCCGGTAACGTCTGTCAAGGCCCCTGTAGACAATGTCCATGGATTTAAGAGTGTTGTTATTCATATTGCTCCCTGTATTTTCGAACGACATACAGCGCAATGATATTGAGTATCAAGGTTATGACAAACAGCATCAGGCCCAGTGCAAATGCCGCCATGGTCTTGGGGCTGTCAAATTCCTGGTCCCCAACAAGCAGAGTCACGATCTGTACCGTTACCGTGGTGACGGTCTTCAACGGATTGACAGTCAGGTTGGCTGACAGGCCGGCTGCCATAACCACAATCATGGTTTCCCCGATGGCACGGGAAACCGCGAGGAGTACTCCGCCTACAATTCCCGGCAGTGCCGCCGGAATTACGACAAGTCGGATGGTTTCAGACCGGGTGGACCCGACCCCGAGGGCGCCGTCCCTGAGTGACTGGGGAACGGCCGTGATGACATCATCGGACAACGAGGACACAAAAGGAATGATCATGATTCCCATTACAAGGCCGGCGGCCAGCGCACTTTCGGACGCGACGTCTAACCCTATGATGGAGCCACTGTTGCGAATCACCGGCGCTACCATCAGGGCGGCGAAAAAACCGTATACCACCGTAGGAATGCCGGCCAGGATTTCCATTAAAGGTTTGGCCACGGCCCTGAAGTTTTTGTGGGCATATTCAGACAGGTAGATGGCGGACATGAGACCAATAGGAACAGCTACAGTCATGGCAATGGCGGAGATCAGAAAAGTTCCCATAAAAACCGGGACGGCCCCGAAGGCGCCTGACGCTCCTACCTGGTCCGCTCGGATTGCCATTTGCGGACTCCACTTCAGCCCGAATATAAATTCATGTACCGGGATGATTTTAAAAAACCGTATGGCCTCATACAATACAGACAGGACAATGCCTACTGTGGTGAAAACCGCAATGGTGGAGCAGGCTATCAAAATGTATTTGATCAGGGTTTCCACGTGATTCCTGGCTCTCAGGGAAGCTGATATGATTTTCCAGACAACCAGCATGGCTGCACATGAAACGGATATGGCAACGACAGCCAGCGCTGCATGGCTGATTGATTTAAGATAATTGTAATAATCCGCCGCCCCCTGTATTTCAGGGCTGATGTCCCCGGATACAATATTTCCGAAAGCCAGGTTTTTAATAGTGTTCATGGTCAGGTTCAACTGGGCTTCGGGCAGGTGCCGGACCGATTCGGGCAGGCGGGATATTACCATTTGAGTGATGAGACTGGATTCACATGTCATCCATATCAGGAAAATGACTGCGGCCGGCAGAGCACACCACAGAGCGGTCAGCATTCCGTAATATACCGGCCTGGAGTGCAGTTTTCCAGGCCCCCCTGTATCCCGGGCAATGGAAAATGCGCGCTTTTTGCCGATGAAATATCCGGCTCCGGAAAGCAGCAGCAATATAAATATCAGGTTTACGGTATTCAAAACACTTGGGTTCCTTTTTTAAAGTCAGCCAAGTGTACGACAGGGATATTAGATAATATTTAGAGGATCGTTAGCAAATGATTAGCTTTTTTTTGATTGAACCATGCCTGCCTGTTGTGTTAATGTACTGCAACAGAGGCGATCCTTGATTGAAAAGTAAAAACGTCAACCAGATACCAGGCGGCAGATGTGATTTTGTTTGATAACCGGTGCTGCATTTTCCTGCTGTATGTTTTTTGTGCCGTTCTTGTTTGTATGACGCAGGTCCATGCCGAAGGTCATCTGACACTGGATTTATCGCCTGAAGAACATGCCTTTATCCATGACAACCCGGTGATCAGGGTCAGCAATGAAACAGACTGGCCGCCCTTTGATTTCACCATAGGCAACCAGCCTTTCGGCATGAGCATAGACGTCGTGAATATATTGACCGAACGTCTTAGCCTCGAGGTTGAATATGTAAACGGGTTTCGCTGGAACGAACTGTACGAGATGTTCAAAAACAGGGAAATCGATGTACTCCAGTCTGTATACCATACAGAATCCAGGGTACAGCACGGCTTTTTTACCGAAGCCTATTACAGCGACAAAACCGTGTTCATAGTTTCGGATGAGGCACCGGATATCAAGGATATACAGGAACTTTCCGGAAAAATTCTCGCAGTTCCCAAGGGCTGGGCATATGAACAGCATATTGTTCAAAACTATCCCGAGATCAACCTGCTGACGGTCCGGAACATGGAGCAGGCTTTTCGCGCGGTCCAGCGCAAAAAGGCCGATGCCGCCATAGAGCTGTCTGCCGTGGCCCGTTACATGATTGAAAAAAAGTTCATGGACGGTCTTAAGATATCGGGGTGGTTCAGGCAGTATGATGACAACGAACAAAGATCCCTTCACCTCCTGGTGCGAAATGACTGGCCAGTGCTGCACGGTATGTTTGAAAAGGCGCTCAGGAGCATCACGCCGGGAGACATCCATGTGCTCAAACAAAAATGGCTGGGTGTCAACGACCTGGCGCCTGCTTTCAAGATTGTCCTGACCCGGGAAGAAAAGATGTTCCTCGATGCCCACCCGGTCATGACCGTTGCCAGCGAAATGGACTGGCCCCCTTTCGATTTTGTCAAAAACGGCGAACCAACAGGTTTTGCAATTGATTACCTTAAAATCCTGGGGTCGATTATCGGGGTCGAGTTTGAATTTGTAAACGGATACACCTGGCCTGAACTGCTCGAAATGGGCCGAAAAAAACAGGTGGACATTTTCCCGGGCTTGTGGAAGAGCCCTGAAAGAGAGGCTTTCTTAGCGTTCACGCAATCCTATATCGACCTGATAAAGGTTCTGGCAGTTCGAAAGGATATCGAGAACATAGACTCGCTTTCCGACATGCAGGGCCATTCAATCGCCCTGCCAAGGGGCTATGTACTGACCGATCTTATCCTGGAAAAATACCCGCAGCAGGAATTTGTCATGGTGGACAACCCGACAGATGGACTCAAGCTGGTTTCCATAGGGAAAGCGGACGGGTTCATCGGCTCTTTAGGTGTCATAAACCATATCATAAAACAGCATTTTATTGACAATATCAACGTAATATCCGAGGTGCAGATCGATGCACCACTGCCTTTGTACATGGCGGTGAGGGAGGACTGGCCCGTCCTGGCAGGTATTTTGAATAAAGCCATGGACACGGTGACATCTGAACAGTTCAGTGATATTGCCAGAAAATGGATCGGGCAGGTGGATGCACCTGTAAACCTGCCTGGCCTGACCCAGTCTGAAAAAATTTTTCTGGAAAATAAAGAGAGGATCTCACTGTGTGTTCAGGCACGTTTTATTCCTTTTGAATCAATGGATGTAGCCCGTTCCTACAAGGGTATTGTCGCTGATTTTTATGCACTGCTCTCAGAGAAGATCGGCTGCCCCATAGAGGCCGTCATGGCAGGGTCAGCTGCCGATGGCCTGGCGTGCCTCACCCATGGGGATTGCGACATGATTTCCATTGCAGGAGACCAGGTGAGACAGTCCGGCCAGGTGCTGCTGACGGCTCCCTATTTTGAATATCCCCTGGTGATTGCCACGGACCGCAGGGCAATTTACATCGAAGCCATAGACAACCTTCCTGAAGACGCAAGTATCGGTTTGAGTAAAGAAGCCCATTTTTTCGATGCCGTGACAGCCCTTTACCCTTCCGTTACATTCGTTCCGGTCGAGAACACCCTCGAGGGACTGCTCGCCGTCCAGAGAGGTGACCTGTTCGGTCTTGTTGATACAGCCCCTAAAATTGGATATCATATACAGAACAAGGAAATGGTGGATCTGAAGATATCGGGAGAGCTTTCCTATCATGTCGCATTTCAGGCTGCTGTGCAGAAGGATAACCAAATTCTGCTGCAGATAATGGACAAAGCCGTCAAGGCAGTGACAGAAGAGGAGAAAAAACAGATTTTCCAGACATGGATGACCTTGAAATATGAACAGGGGTTTGATTATACATCTTTATGGCAAATTCTTTTTTTTGTAGGCGCCGCCGGTGTTTTTTTCCTGTACCGTCATGTTTCTCTTACACGTTACAATGTCAGGCTTGCCGGATTGAACCAGGAACTGACCGAAGCCAATAAAAAGCTTGAGATCATCTCATACCTGGATGGCCTGACAGGAATCGCCAACCGAAGGAAATTCGACTCCGTGATGCAGAACGAATGGGACCGGTGCCGCCGCACCCAGTCTTTTTTAACCCTGATCCTTCTGGATATAGACTACTTCAAGTTGTACAACGACAGGTACGGGCACCTGGAAGGTGATGACTGCCTGAAACAGGTGGCGGGCACCATCAGCCGCATTCCAAGCAGGCCCGGGGATTTTGTGGCCCGCTACGGGGGAGAGGAGTTTGCCGTTATCCTGCCGGAAACAGGTGTAAAGGGCGCAGAACAGATCGCCTTGAAAATACTTTCAGACATATACCAGATGAAAATTCCCCATAAAGATTCCGATGTCTCGGATTATCTGACCGTGAGTTTAGGGGTGGCCTGCGTGATACCGGGAAGGGAAATCACCATCAACCAGTTTGTGGATATGGCCGATCAACTGCTCTACGGGGCCAAGTCAGCAGGAAGAAACCAGTACAACCTGCTGACCCTTTGAGCCATCGATATCAGGGCTTAATCCGGATTGAAGGATACAGTCCCCTGCGCTCCCCGGTCCGGTAGGGCTGGATGATGTTGAACGAGATATGCTGGTCATCCTGGGCATGCCCCCGGTTCTCGCCATTGCTGTACAATGCACCGTTCAGCAGGAGAATGTTCTGCAGCCTTTTTTTAAAGGCTTCTATAAAAACGGACCCTTTGCCGGTAAATGTCATCTTGCCGATCGTAACTGATTCCCGGACTTCTGCAAGGTCATCCAGGGCAATCGTGTGATTTTTCACATCCGCCTGGGACTGGATCAATCCCCATATCAGGTGCTCGTCAGGTATATGGATTGAAGAGTCTGAATCGATGATTGTGTGCGGCATGACGATACAATTGTCACCAATCTCAATTCTCGCCTCTTTTTTTCCGTTCAAAAACGCGTTAAAGCCCACAAAACAGTTCAGGCCGATGTTGGCATTTATTATTTTACCACCGTGGGCCGTGATGCACATTCCTTTAAGATCGGAGTTTATGATATAGGTGTTTTCCTGGGCATTGGAGCCATCTCCCATAATGGCGTTGTCCAGAAATGCCCGCTGGGCTACCAGCACGTTTTGACCTATGCGGGTGTCTCCCTGGATTACTGCATACCGGTTGACGGCGGAACTCGCAGGTGCCTCCACGGGCTCGAGATTCATGACCTCGAACAGCCTTTCGTATTCAATTTCACGTTCCTTGACAAAATCGTACATTATGCCCCGTGGCTGCCACTTGTCATTGACACCCACAAAATGGTCCAGGATTTTTTTGTTGAATTTGAATTTGAATTCAAAATTGGGATTTTTGAGCCATATCGTGCCGGGATCGATTTTGCGGTGAAAAAGTTCTCCAACCTGGACATAAGAAAATTCACCCACAATGCAGGAATGAAGGTTCATCAGGTCCACGGTGGCAAAGGGCCCGAGAAAACATCCTTCAAGGGTTGAACCATGGATATTGACGTAATGGGATGAAATGGTGTTGCGGATTCCGAATTCCTCCGGGCTTTCAGGATTGTGAGAATTGCTGTGCACCAGGGTTTTGTAAAGAAGGCTGTCCCTGATGGAGATCATTTCATCTTCAACCAGCGGGATATCCTTGACGCAGCGGATGTTGTCGCCTTTACGCTTCAGCTCGTCCCCTCGGATATCGCTTTTGTATATGGCGGACCGGCCCACAAAGCATTTTCCGAGAAAATAGCTGCCGGCAATGTTGGAATTTTTAAAATGAAAGTATATGGGATGGTGTGATGTGATGCCGTAGAATGCATAGAATTTGAGCATTTTTTCATGGTCAAGGGCATTGACCACAAATTTTTCCGTATCAAATTCAAACTCGTCCAGGTTGACGTTGACACGGCTGATAATTCGATCACTCAATTGTTTTAACGGGTCCATTTTGTCGCCTTTTAATTTTCGGGTTTTTTTGTTCAACGGATCTGTCAAATTCCAGATCTTATATCACATGAAAAAAAAGGAGACAAGCACCTGTTATTTAAAAAACGTCAGCAGCCCGTGCAGATTGGTCAAAGGGTGCGGCGGACACCCGGGTATGAAAAGATCGACAGGCAGAATCTCTTCAAGGCCGGGAGTTATTTCAGGGCTCGAAAAAAAGGGTCCACCGGTCAAGGCGCAGCTGCCAACCGCAATGACGGCCCTGGGTTCGGGCAAGGCCTCATAGGTCTTGAGCAACGCGGTTTTCATGTTTCTGGATACCGGCCCGGTAACCACTATGGCATCGGCGTGCCGGGGAGATGCCACGAAATTGATCCCGAACCTGGCCAGGTCAAAAAACGGTGTGGCAAGTACGTTGAGATCTGCCTCACATGCATTGCATCCAGCTGCTGAAACCTGCCGAAGCTGCAGTGAACGTCCGAAAAGCTTTTTGAAATGCTGCTTTGAGTGTTGTGCCAGGGCCGGCAGATCGCCGTCGGTCAAAAGGTCCCGGCTGCTGGACGTGGATATTTCAAAATCATCGGTAAACGTGACGAATTCACCATTGGAAATTCTTTCACAGGTCCCGCAGAAAACACAGCGGCCCATGTGAATCTTTTTTTTATCCACGTCAATGGCATCCTGGGGGCATGCCGCGGCACAGGTTTTTACGATTTCATCAGATGCTGTGTCGCTGATGACCGGTTTGCCCCTGTACCGCTTGAATACAGGGGGTTTTTCCTTTGGATAACTACAGGTGCGGTACCCTTGTTCAAGTCTGTTTTTCAGTATGCTGAGCATTTTTATCCACTTTCCTTGTTAAAGATCAAACCCGCAATAGGACAGGTTGAAACTCTTGTTGTTCAATGGAAAATCCGATATGCCGGTATCCCGCAGGGCCATTGCAAGGCCGTTCCAGTTGTGGAACGACGGGTCCTTGACCTTGTACCTGAGAATATCTTTTCTGTCATTGGTGAGTATTGCATGGGAGACTTCCCCGCGCCATGCTTCATTGATTGTCACGGCAAGGCTGTCTGCTGCAAGTTCGGGCATGCTTCCGTCCACCGGTCTGGTTGTTACCGGGCTGTCGATCAATGACTGGATGATGTCCAGCGACTGGACGATTTCATCCCTGCGGATTCTGGCCCGGTCGTATACGTCTCCTGATGATCCTGTGTTTTCAGGAATTTGAAGATGTGTATAATGTTCGGTGGGAAAACAGCGGCGGGCATCATAGGCCATCCCGCTCGCCCGTCCGGCCGGCCCCACGAGCCCTAAATGGTCTGCGTCTTCGAGGCTGACACGGCCGCAGCCTTCAAACCGGGCCCTGACGGTGGAAGCGCTGAAAATCAATTCCAGTACATGTATTACCTGGGGCCTGAGCTCTTTTAGGCGTTCGTCCAGTGTCCTTCTTATATCGTCATCCAAAGAGAACCTGACCCCGCCGGGCCGGACCAGTCCCTTGCCGAACCTGTTCCCGCAGATCAGAAGCGAGAGGTTCAGAAAATCTCCCCGGATACGTCCGAAATAGTTGGCCGGCGCTATGAATGCAACATCCATGCAAAGGGCGCCGAGATCCCCGATATGGTTGGCCAGCCGTTCGAGTTCCAGGGCAATGGTGCGTATGATCCCGGCACCGTCGTCCGGAGTGAGGGATGCCATGGATTCCACGGCCTGGGCCATGCACAGTCCGTGGCCGATGGTGGTGTCTCCGGCAATGTTTTCAGCCAGGATGGGAAGGCGCTTGGCCGACACGTTTTTCAACAGTGTCTCCACGCCCCGGTGCTGGTATCCCAGCTGGATTTCAAGGTGGAGCACCCGCTCTCCGACGCAGTTGAACCGGAAATGACCGGGTTCTATAACCCCAGCATGAACCGGTCCTACGGCGACCTCGTGGATGTCGTCACCCTCAACCTTGTAGTAGTCGTAATTGCCCGGGATGTCACAGGTATAATCATTGCCGAACACATCCGGCCTGTTGCTGATGTTGCCGTGGTAACGGACCATTTTCAGCCATGGGTGACCTTCGGGTTTTATGCCGTATTGCTCGGCAATTTCCCTTTCAAAAAGGTGAAACGGCTCGCATTCCTTTGTCAGGGCAGGGTAGGACATGGGAGCGTCACATCCGGCCGCAAGAAGGGAATCGGTGCGCAGTACAGCCAGGAATTTATGGGTGTCCCCGTCCTGGTAGGCAAAAAAATGTACCACCTTGCCGCCCTCTTTTACAATGCGGCAGGCCGTGGTAAAAAACGTGTCTGAATCCAGGTGAGGGATGGCATCCCGTCTGACCGGCACGCCATTTGAAATTTCAAGGAACGAATCTGTCATCTGAGTCCTCCGCCAATGGCATTCACGGCATCAACAATGGTCTGGTACAATGCATCAGGAATGAAAAAACAAAGTACCAGGGATGTGAGCAAAAGAATATACTGGGGCCAGACAAGGCTGGCTTTTTCGACAAATTTTTCAGTGGTGGCTTCCTGTGAGAGGTCGGGGTTAAAGCATATTTT
>CAYNHL010000043.1:0-4211 GCA_964397015.1 uncultured Desulfobacterales bacterium
GCCAGCGTTCATTCTGAGCCAGGATCAAACTCTCCAGTTATAATCCTAAATTTACTAAAACTCTTTTTGGTCTCTTTCAAGACCCGCTTTTCTTCTTCACTGACCAATTTTCAAAGATCAAAAAAAAACTTTCAGAGACAAACAGGTTCTCTCTCTGAAAGATCTGCGCATAATGCATGATTTTTTTTTGTTTGTCAAATCTTTTTTTAACACAATCCTTTTATTTTTTTAACACTTTGATTTTTAATATTATTTCAATTTAGAAAACTCTACGGTCCTGTTACGCCCCTGGTTTTTAGCTGCATACAGCGCCTTGTCTGCCCTTTCAATCCAAGTTTCAGCTTCAATTGGGGCTGATGATGCTAAAGCCTTTATGCAGGCAATACCAAAGGACAATGTCAACGGATGCTCAAGAGTCTTTCCGGTCTGCTGTCGCCCTTCGCTGTCAATGCGTGAAAACTGCGTGTCTTCTATCTGCCGCCTGATTCTTTCAACGATCTTGCGGGCCGTCTGCTCATCGGTGTCATCGAGCACGAGCAGAAATTCCTCCCCGCCGTACCGGCCGGCCACGTCAAAGTACTGCCTCATGGAACTGTTAAGAATGGCTGCCACCTGTTTTAAAACAAGGTCCCCCTGAAGATGGCCATAGGTATCATTGATTTTCTTGAAATGGTCGATATCCGCCATAGCAATGCAGGCCCTGGTATCCGGTTTCCGGGATGCCCGGCTTGAAAGGCGCTCAACTTCCTGCTTTATACTGCGGCTGTTCAAAAGCCCTGTCAGATGATCATAAACCGCTTCATGGGCATAACCGTTCTTTATCAAAAACAGGCTCAAAAAATTACACATGATATCAAAGGCACTGATATCCTGCTCGAGAATCGAGGATTCGGTCCCGTAAAAATCACCGCCAAGAAGATAGGATGAGCCAAATTCTTCGGGCACATAAATATAACCTGCAATATCACAGCCTGTACCCGGAATATTGGCAAAAGAAACCTGCCTGGTCCTGTAGGCCTCGACCTCGTTGGCATACACGGGATCCGGGCTGTCCATGCTGATCCGCAGTTGTTCTTTTCCTGCAAGATCCTTTCTGAATCCGGCCGGGTCCATGACCCTTACCACTTCGAGCATCAGTCGGCCGTTGATCTCGTTTGTCACCTTGTAAAGTACGCTGGCTGTAAAATTCATGGTTGTCTGTATGATATCGAGCGGATAGGCAAAATCTTGTTCATTGCCTGGTTCAGACTGCGGCTTGGCATAGGCCTCTGACAGATCTGCCAGATGGGCCAGCAGTTTTTCAGCACTGGTTTTTTGTTTTTTTTCTGAATTCATGAACTTTCCTTTAAATTTCCTGCAGGGCGCCCTCCACTGCCATAAAGGCCGTGGCAATGGAAAACCCGGCACCTGACCGCGTGCGCATCCAGTCCTGGCCGGCCAAAATGGAGCCTGCCGCAAACAGTCTTTGATGAACAATATTCCCTTTGCGGTCCACCGGCCTGAAATCCTTGTCTACAGCAATACCGGCCAGGTTTATACCATGGCCGGCCGGATCGAAAAAATCAGCTGCATGCCAGTCTTCCCTGTTTTCCGGCTGGCAGACGTCCAGGTTGAACAAAGGTTCATGGATATTATGGATGTCTGCCTCAAGTCCACCTCCCAGGAACCTTCCTGCAGCCAGCACCACCGATCCTGTATGGATAACTCCCCTGTTCATATCGGTCTGGATTTCAAGAAGGAATCCTTGCCGGCCATCATGCTGTGCCCTGGTAATCAGCTGGTTTCCCAGCACGGTTACCGGTGACTGGCTCAGTGAACTGTAAAAGGCCTGCTTGAGACGGATACCGGCCACAGACATGGGAGTGGTCGGAATTTCAAATACCTTTACCCCCAGCCGGGTTTCCAGCCTCTTTTTAATCCGGGACGTGCTCTGGTATCCCAGCACTGCCGGCAGCCCCAGGTGTGTTTCAGTCTTAAGCACTCTCCGGATGGTGCCAACCAGTTCATCCTGAACTGTCTGTGATTCCATTAGCTGGGCAAGGGCTGGCGCAAGCAGGTCAGGCTGCTCCCCGGTCGAGGGAAAGAGAATCTGTTCATGCCTCAGTTTCGGCCATCTATTGTGCTGCATGGCATGTACAAAGGCGGCGCTGAATTCCCGCAATCCCTTGAAACCGAGTATGAGGCAGGGCGGTTTTGCCTTAACTGCCCGCGCATTGTCCATCATGGAGACCGGCATCCTGAAAGTTGGCTTGAGGGTGCCAAAGGGGGTCAGCACCATGTGATTGGACCTGGGGGTCCCGGTATATTCAAGCCCCTGCTTCTTCAGTGCGGCTGTAACCTCGTCAAAGGCCTGCTCTATCTTACCTGGCGGTATATGGCCCATTGGATGCTCCGGCCTTGTGGCGGACAGGTCTGCCAAGGCTGCCCAGGGTCTTGTGCAGCAGGAACCTGAATCCGGGACAGGCACCCCCCAGAGGTCCAGCAGTCCGCTGGCAGACTCGAAAGTACCTGCCCCTCCTGCCAGAACGGTTTTTATGCCCCGGTTGGCGGCGAATACGGCTGCGGCCATTCCGGCCATGCCCGCTCCGATTATCAAAAGGTCTGTTTCCATGGTTTCAGGTACCAGCATTATTACACCTGTTCCCTGTCAAGTCCCAGAAAAGAACAATACAGGGCCTCGCAGAATTCGGCCTGGGCCAACTGGCTGCCCCACAGTACCGGGCGCTGTCCCTTGAAGCGTTCCTGCAGCAGGTCTTTGACATTGAAAATCCCCTGGTTTTCTGTCAGATACGCCTGGTCATACATGTACCCGGTGACTCTCAGGCTGCACAACGCTCCCTGGCAGGCCCCCTTTCCAAGGCGAGAATGAATTCGCAGGGCGTTCAGGTCGGCTGTTTCCCTGTTTTCTTTCAACCAGGAAACCAGGTGTCTAAAATGGGCCCGGGGAATCATTTCACATTCACACATGATGCCGTCTTTGGTGTCAGGTTTCCTGGCCCATGCATGAACGGACAACCCGGCCCCTGTCAGCTGGGACGGGGAGCTGGAACGAAGCCTGACCGTGTGGGTGGTACAGGGGGAAAAACGGTTCAGTTTCCGCGCTGCAAGGTCGGCGGCTTTTTTGGCCATCAGCCGGTAGGTGGTCAATTTTCCTCCTGTGATGGTTATCAGGTTATCCACGCCCTGGTCCTGGTGCTCCATCAGGACAAACCCCCGAGATACGGTTCTGTCATCCCGGCCTGCTCCCTGCCGGGTGGTGCCCACCAGGGGGCGGACCCCTGCATACGAACGGATATATCGTGTATGTGCCAGTGACGGTATCATCCTTGCTCCCTCTGCAGCAAGAAAACCTGCTTCCCTGATCGTCGGCCTGATATCATCCAGGTTGTCCATGCGCTCGGAAGTGGTGCCGAACACGGACACCGTGCCGCCGGGAACCAGGATATCACCGTCTGCCGGTGGACGCAGACGGTTCACGACAGTATCGGTAATCCGGTTATGGGTGATCAGCAGAGTGCCTTTTGAATAAATCATTTCCAAAGGGATGCCGGCCAGGCCGCATACCAGGCCGGCCCAGGCCCCTGCAGCATTGATCACTACCTGTGCCGCCACCCGGACCACCTTCCCGGTCAATTGATCCGTCAGAATACAGGTCGTTATATCCCGGCCGGACAGCTCAAATTTGTTCAGCCGGCAATGCCCCCGGAACCGGGCTCCATGTTCCATGGCCTGGTAGAGATTCTCCAGGCTCAAATGAAAGGGGTCCACGGCAGCGTCATCCACCAGGAACGCAGCGACAAGATCGGGAGACAGACCAGTTTCCATTTCACGGGCCTCGGCAACGGTCAGGGGCTGGCATGAAATCCCGGCCGTCCGGCAAGCCCCGGGAAATTCAGAGATGTATGATTCATCATCCCCCCGGACCGCCACATACAGCCCTGTGCAAGCATCGATGCACTGGGGAGCGATCTGTTTTAAAATCTGCGCTTCATCCCTGCACTCAACCGCAGACACAGGATCAGATACCACATAACGGGCCCCGCTGTGGAGCAGGCCGTGATTCCGGCCCGATGCCCCGGAATTGATATTTCCCTCTTCCACGACCATGCAGTCGATACCGCGCAGGGACAGGTCCCGGGCTATGCCGGTTCCGGTAATCCCTCCGCCTATAACGAGAACAAGGGTTTCATATGTTTCGGCTGCCTTGTACA
>CAYNHL010000043.1:4221-26075 GCA_964397015.1 uncultured Desulfobacterales bacterium
GGGCTCCTTTTTTTGGCTTACTGCCAGTTCAATGTCCGCTGCACCGCCTTTTTCCATCCTTCATACAGGTGCGCACGGGTGTCGTATGTCATGGATGGGTTCCATGTGAAACATACGGACCAGTTTTTTTTCAATTCACGGCGGTCCGCGTAGAATCCCGATGCCAGGCCCGCGGCATACGCCGCTCCCAGCGCCGTGGTTTCCGTCACCTGTGGCCGGATCACCGGCACCCCAAGAATATCGGATTGAAACTGCATGAGCAGATTGTTTTCCACCATGCCGCCGTCAACCTTTAATTCCTTTAGCCCGAACTTACCCAGACCCTGGTCCAGGCCCTGGCCGGCAAAATCCCGGGCTATGGCATCCACGATATCCCGGGTCTGGAAAGCGCTTGCCTCCAGTACGGCCCGGGCCAGGTGACCTTTGTTGGCAAACTGTGTAAGGCCGGCGATCACCCCCCGGGCATCGGACCGCCAGTAAGGGGCAAAAAGACCTGAAAAAGCAGGTACGCAGTAAACATCGCCATTGTCGTCAACCGTACCGGCCAGGGTCTCGATTTCCGGTGCCGTCGCCACCAGGCCAAGATTGTCCCTAACCCACTGCACCAGGGCGCCTGCATATGCGATGGAGCCTTCCAGCGCGTACACTGCAGGTTGCCCCGCTACCTGGAAAGCCGGCGTGGTCAAAAGGCCGTGGCCGGAAAATACCGGTTTGCGGCCTGTATTGAACAATAAAAAACATCCCGTGCCGTAGGTGTTTTTGGCTTCACCCGGCTCAAAGCAGGTCTGGCCGAACAAAGCGGCCTGCTGGTCTCCGAGGACACCACAGATGGGAACCGGAACATCGAAAGGTCCGCCTTCCACTGCAGAGCCAAAGGAAGCCGCGTCCACAGACGGAACGATATGGGGCAGGGTGTGGCCGGGAATTTCCATTACCTGCAGAAGATCCTGGTCCCATGCCAGGGTGTTGATATTCATGAGCAGGGTGCGGGACGCGTTGGTGACATCGGTGACATGAATTCCTTTGCCCGGCCCTCCGGTAAGATTCCAGACCAGCCAGGAATCCATGGTGCCGAAACACAGCCTTCCCTTGTCTGCCGCCTGCCGGGCACCGGGCACGTTATCGAGGATCCATTTCATTTTCGGTCCGGAAAAATAGGTGGCCACGGGCAGCCCGGTCTGCTTTCGGAACCGGTCCTGGCCCCCTTCCTTGATCAGCCTGTTGCAGATATCTCTGGTCCGGGTGCACTGCCAGACAATGGCCGGACACAAAGGTTTTCCCGTTGTCCTGTCCCAGGCCACAACTGTTTCGCGCTGGTTGGTTATCCCTATGCATGCCAGGTCCCGGCCTGAAATCCGGGCCCTGGACAAGGCTTTTTCAATGACTTTCACGGTATTTTTCATGATCTGAACCGGGTCGTGGGCCACCCATCCGGGCTTTTCACAGATCTGTTCGTGGGCCAGCTGCCCGCTGCCGGCAATGGTTCCGTTACGGTCAAAAACTATAAACCTGGTGCTGGTGGTTCCCTGGTCCAATGCGCCAATATAATCGGCCATGATCAGCTCCTTTCACAATGGGAGAGAGTGGTTTTGCAGGTATAGTCAAACTCCTGGCACTTCCTGACAAAATGAGCGGCACTCGCAGGATTGCTGCCGAAATGCACATGAAAATATGATCCCAGGGTCTGGTGGACCTGATAACCTTTCAGCGACAAAGCCTTTCCGGCTCTTCCGGTAACCTGGAAAACATCTGACATCACCTGGCCGTCCTCTTTTTCACTTAAAGGGACAAGAGAGGAATAATGGAACTCATGACCCCTTAGAACAGCTCCCTTTTCACCGACAGGGGTATCCCGGGTCAGTAATATCTCCCTGTAACCCAGTGACTTGAGCTCAGAATGCATTTTAACCTGGAAGGGAAAACACCCGGCCATGGGAAACAATCCGTTCCTGTCCATGTCTGAGATTGCGCTGCAAAGATACATGAATCCGCCGCATTCAGCAAAAATCGGCATACCGGCCTGACAGTTTTCACGTACTTGCGCCAGCAGGTTGTCCTGCCCGGACAGGCTTGGTGCATAAAGCTCGGGATAACCGCCGCCCAGGTAAATCCCGCTTATATCCGGTGGCAGACAGTTGTCGGCCATCGGTGAAAAAAATACAAGTTCCGCCCCAAAACCTTCTATAAACGACAGGTTGTCCCGGTAATAAAAACAAAAGGCCTCATCCTTTGCCACTGCGATCCTGGTTTTTTTTCCATGCAGCACGGTCCCTGCACTGAAAAGAGGTTTTCTGCTTGAAACCAGACTCGGCGACGATACTGTTTCAAGCAGGGTTTCCATTTGCACGAACCGGTCCACCATGGATACCAGGGTATCCTTGTATGAGCTGTCTAACTGGATTTCCGAAGCGGTTACCAGACCCAGGTGCCTTTCCTTGAGCGTAATATCCGGATTTTTCGGCAAATAGCCAAGGCAGGGCATATCACAGGCTGCTTCAACCGCGGTTTTCAAGTACTGGTAGTGAGACTGGCTGCCCACCCTGGTAAATATCACCCCTGCAAACGAAAGGCGTGAATCAAAGATTTCAAACCCCTTGACCATGGCCGCCGCACTCCTGGCCATGCCGCCGGCATCCACCACCAGGATGACATCGAGACCGAGCCAGTCCGCCATCTGTGCAGTCGAACCTGCCGGGCTGACGGCATCAAACCCGTCATAAAGCCCCATCACTCCTTCAACCACGGCCACGTCTGCACCTTCAGCATGGTATGCAAAAAGTGAGCGATTACAGGACTTTGACAGCATCCAGGAATCGAGATTGCAGGAATGGCGGCCCGTGATCACCGTATGGTGGCCCGGATCGATAAAATCAGGACCTACCTTGAAGGGGGCCACCTTATATCCTTTGGCTGTCAGCCAGGCCATGATCGCCATGCTGACAGTTGTTTTTCCGCTCCCGCTGCAGGTGCCCCCGATGATAAAGCCTTTCATGAAGCCTCCTGTTCGCCGGAAACCGGCTTATGCTTCAAAAGAATTGCATACCCGCTTTTAATCCGGGTTATGGTGGTAACCACGCACATTCCGGCGAAAATACCGGCCAGTAACGGAAACCATGCCGGAAACAGGCAGAAAAGAGTAAAAAACAGTATGGTTTCAGTTCCTTCTGTCAGCCCTCCCAGGTAATAAATGGATTTTTTGGGATAGACCACATTGTCCATGCGGTGTTTGGCCGCCATTACTGCAAAGGCCAGAAAACTGGTTCCCGTACCGGCAAAGGCTGAAATCAAAACTACAGCTGCCAGTGCATTGGCCCCGGGATCTGCAAACGCGAACCCGGCCACGACCAGAGTATAGAAAACAAAATCCAGGCAGATATCCAGAAAAGCTCCCGAATCACTGGCCTTTTTCTGTCTTGCCAGGGCACCGTCAATGCCATCCATGATCCGATTTGCCAGGATAAATGCCAGTGCGGATTTGTACCAGCCTGCCGCAATCATGAAACACCCGGCCGCACCTACACAGAATCCTGCCACTGTGACCCGGTCCGGGGATACATTTGCCCTGGCAAGAAACCGGGCGGGAAAATCCAACAGGGGCCTGAAAAGCCGTGTCATGAATGGATCAAGCATCATATCCTTCTTTTTTATCCAGGTAAAGTATCCGCCCGTTCACAGGACAGTCTCCTCGATCGTGGGTCACCAGCAGTGCCGGGATTTTCATTTTTTCAACCTGTGTAAATACAAAAGAACGTATCTGGTCCCTTAAGTCCTGGTCCAGCTTTGAAAAAGGTTCATCGAGCAGCAGGGCGGCCGGTTGAGCCATAAGCGTTCTCAGCAGGCTGACCCTGGCCTTTTGTCCTCCGGACAGGGTGGCGGGGTCACGGTTCTCATATCCCGTGAGTCCTGCTGTTTCAAGGGCGCTGGCAACCATTTTTTTCACTGCAAAAGCGGAAACGGAATCCGGAAGGGCAAAAGCCAGGTTGGCGCCAATGTTCATATGGGGAAACAGCAGGTCATCCTGGAATAAAATGCCTATGTTCCGGTTTTCCATTGGCAGGCAGGCAATTGATTTCCCACAAAGGACTATATCTCCTTTCATTTTGAATTCATCATCCAGGCTTCCGGAAACTGCCGCCAGCAATGTGGATTTCCCGCATCCTGAAGGACCCATGACAACAGCTGTCTCCCCTTGTTCAATCACAAGGGTTACAGGATCAAAAAGCGGTTGAGAGCCCTTGAAAACACAGATATTTTTTAATTCCAGGGTCATCTAAGTTTGCATTCCTTTTTTATTGTAATATAACGCTTTCGGGACAAGGATGGCAAGGGCGTAGACAACCAGGGGCAGCATCTGCTGAATAAGTGCAAATACAGCCATTGCCCTGCGGTCCGATCCTGTGGCCAGAGTCACGACCTCTGTGGTTACGGTAAAAAACCGTCCCGATCCCACTATCATGGTTGGAATGTACAGGGACACGCTCACGCTGAACCCTATGGCAGCGGAAATCAGGATCGGGCGCAAAAGCATGGGCAGTTTAACCTTGAAAAGAGATTTATAATACGATTTTCCAAGTACAATGGCCTGCCGGGTGATTCTATGATCGAAATCCCGGTATGTTGCTCCCAGGGTTAGAAATATGTAGGGAAGCACAAACAGGACATGGGACCAGACCAGGCTTATCCAGAATCCATCCAGGTTTGAAAAAACCAGCATCAGTTGAACCCCTGCCATAAAGGAAACCTGGGGCAGAAGCAATGGAATGTACAACAGAGCCGCCGGCAGTAACAGGCGTTTGTGACGGCTTGAAAGGACCTCGTGTTCCAGGCATCCTATTGCCAGTGCCAGTGAAAACAAAGTGGCAAAAACACCTGTTGTCACCGTTGTAACAACCGGATGACAAGCCGCCGAAATACCGCTGTTCCAGAACCGTGTCGTCCAGGATACAGGCAGCAGGGAGGGAAACTGCCACTGCAGCGAAAAAGACCAGATGACAAGAATGACAGATGCCGCTGCCATTGTGCCCATAATGCAGTATACGCCAATGAGAACCGGCGCATTGAGCAGTGAAACTCTGGTTGTGCGACGGCGGTTGATGACCCGGCGGCGCGAAATGCAGTTCAGAATCATTTCCATGCCCCTTGCAACACAGATCCCGGCGGCCACGATGGCCAAAAGCAGCAGTGATCCGGCAGCGGCCACGAGTTTGTTTGATATGCCGGGGTCATTGAACCATTTGAGAATATACACCGAAAAAACCGGGGGAGACGTTGGTCCAAGGATCATGGCCATATCCACCACTGACAGTGAATAGGCTGTAATGGCATAAACCGACAAACGAAGATGAGGATACAGTCGGGGAATTATAACCTTGAGCCAGACCTGCGGGGGGCTGTATCCCATGCTGCGGCCTGTGGCCAGGGTCGATGCCGCGTCCACACGGACCAGGGCGCCCATGGTCACCATGACAAGAAATGGAAATTCCTTTACGACCAGGCCGGCTGCCAGGCAGATCCCGTTTGCGTCATTGACCAGTACCCAGTCCGGAGGCACCGTGAACCCGGTGATTGCAGGCGACAGCATACGAATGATCCATCCCGACGGTGATACAAGAAACAAAAGCCCTACGGCAAAGGCGGCATGGGGAATGGACAGCATGGGGGCCAGTATTTTTTCAAACAAATACCAGGTTCGCTTCTTGTAAAACAGGGATACGAACAGGATGGTCAAAATTATTGCCGTGCAGGCTGCAAGGCTTCCGGATACCAGGGTAGCCTTGATGGACATTTTGATACCTGGTGAGGCAAACAGATTTTTCCAGGGTGATAAAGAAAGCCGGTCATGGCCTCCTGCCGGGAAAAAATCCAGGGACGGCAGCAGGGTTCCTGCAAGGCCTGCCAGGACAGCCGATAGAAACAACACCCAGATCAGGCAGGGAAATACAACACTCAACCCCCGCCTGTTGTCCGGTGTCATTTTCCCGGTGTCATTTTTATTGATGATACCTTTTCAGCCAGGCTTTTTCAAGGGCTTTAACCCAGCTGACATGAGGCTCCTGCAGCACCGGGGCCGGTTCGCCGGCCGGAAGGCTGGCCGCAGGCATTTCAATTGAATCAAACAACTCTTTTTCTGATTCTAAAAGATGATGCATTCCAAGAACAGTAGGGTCTCCCCAAACCTTCGGATCCGCCTTTCTGGCCTGTGCAGCCGGACTCAGCAGGAAATTGGCGGTGACCATGGCCCCCTGCCATGCAGAAGAGTTGAATGCAATGGCAAGAAAATGGGTGTTCCCAATGGTACCATCATCGTGAACATAGGTTCTTACGGATTCTGGCAGCTCCATGCTGGCTACAGCATTGGCAGCTTCATTGGGATTGAAACTGAGCGAGATAAAAATCTCACCGTCATTGAGAAGGGAGATCATTTTAGACGTACTTTCCAAAAAAACTGTTCCCTTTCGCCACATCAGGGGATGGAGTTTATCCAGAAAATCCCATAACGGTCGAGTACAGGTTTCGAAATCAGCCTCTTCAACCGGCCGGTATAACACCGATTGCTCCGGCACCAGCTCCAGCAGGGCCTGTTTTATAAAGGTTGTGCCGTGAAAACCCGGGATGCCGGGATAGGTAAACCTGCCGGGGTGACGGGCTGCGAACTTTAAAAGTTCCTCCATGGAACGAGGATGGCCGTTCACCCGGTTGCTGTCATAAATGAACACGAGCCGGGCCATTCCCCAGGGCGATTCCATGTGATCAACCGGTTCGGTGAAATCGAACAGCGTGGTTTTCTTGTTTTCAATATCCACGAGGCTGTAATTGGGCAGCAGGTGGCTGAACGGACCAAAAAGCAGGTTGTTTTTCTTCATGGTCCTGAAATTTTCACCATTGATCCAGATCAGGTCAACGCTGCCGCCTTCTTCTCTGCCGGCAGTTTTTTCCACAAGCACCCTGGAGACCACTTCGGCAACATCTGCTACCTTGACATGAATAAGGGTGACACCATACTGCGCCTTTACCTGGTCCGACGTCCACTGGATATATTCATTTACCGGCCCTGAGCCCCCCCAGGCATTGAAATAAACGGTCTGGCCTCTTGCCTCCTCCAGGATGTCTTCCCATTGTTCCGCCCGGGCTGCCGGAAAAAAAAGCAACAGAACCAGCAACAGGAAAAAAAATCGGGCTGCCATCAGGTAACACCCATTTTTTTCAGGTCGGCGTGCAGTTCAATCTCGTTGAAAAACCTGCCTTCCCGCCACTTTCCGTTGAATTCAAGGGTTGGTACGACCCAGTCTTCCCCGCCGTTTACCTCGATTATTTTTTTAACGACCTTTTCAGGCTGTTCTTCGATTTCAATGTATTCATATGGAATCTTTTGCCTTTTCAGGTAATCGATTGTTTTTCTGCAGTGAATACACCAGTTTGCTGCATAAACCTTGAGCATATTATCTTCTCTTAGATTTCGAGGTTAATTTTAGCACAAAATGTACACGGTACCCTGTCATTGGTTTTAACATCCCTGCAGCCAAATAATCAATATCAAAAAAGGCTGGATACGGGGCATGCGGCTGTCGGGTTCCGGTGACACCCTGTGCCGATCCCAGAAAAACTCCACCTGCATACATACGATTGCCCTGGGGCTGGATGATATCAAACAGAAACCCGGATCATCGACTTTTTTTATGTATTGTATGGAATCTGGTCACAGTTGTATTGACAACACGCAGCATACAGTTTACGTAAACTCATGGCCTGATAATTTTAGAAACCTCCTTTCTCAACAGGAATATTTGACATGTTTGAGTATCTTTTGAGCGATGAACAAAAGCAGTTGCAGGATGATGTCCGTGATTTCGTGAAATCCATTCCAAAACAGATGATCCTGGACATGGACGCCGACCGTATTAAATTTCCAAAAGAATTTTTACAAGAGGCAGGAAAACGTAATCTAATGGGATGCCGGTACCCTGAAAAATGGGGGGGGCGCGGAATGGACTGGGTTACCACCTGCATGGTCATGGAAGAAATAGGGGTACTTGGATACATTTTTGCCTGTACTTTCGGTGTAGGGGCTGAACTGGTCTGTGATGCCATTGTCCGGCACGGCACGGACAGCCAGAAGGAAAAATATGTAAAGCCTTTGCTCGAGGGTGAAATATTCGCGGCTGAATGCCTGACTGAACCAAGGGGTGGATCGGATTTTTTCGGAACTGCCACCACGGCCCGTGACATGGGGGATCACTTTATTGTCAATGGGCAGAAACGTTTTATTGTTGGAGGAGAAGGGGCGGATTATTTTCTGGTATACGCAAGAACAGACCCGGATGGCCATCCGCGCAACAGTATCTCCTGTTTTATCGTGGACAGGACCCGGGGTGTTAAAAGTGAGTATCTTTACGGTCTCATGGGCTGCCGGGGCGGCGGAGCAGCAAGAATGGTGTTCAGGGACGTCAAGGTGCCAAAGGAAAACCTTTTAGGGAAGCTGAACCGGGGTGTGGACGTGTTTAACACCATGATGATTCCTGAACGTCTGGGAACTGCCGCCATGACAATCGGTGCGGCAGCCCCGGCTGTTGATGTAGCCACTGGATATACCTCCAGGCGAAAGGCTTTTGGTCAGACGGTGTCATCTTTCCAGGGTGTTTCGTTTCAGGTGGCAGAAGCCGTTACCCTGCTTGATGCCTCGAGGGCCATGATATATGCTACAGCCAGGGCCGTAGACAGTGAAATCAATGAAAAACAGATCCGCCGGCTGGTATCCCAGTCAAAAAAATTTGTAACACAATCCTGCCAGCAGGCGGTTCATAACGCCATGCAGGTCATGGGCGGCATCGGTTATACCAATATTTATCCGGTGGAAAGAATTTTCAGGGACCTGAGACTGGCATCTATATGGACCGGCACCAACGAAGTAATGTCCATGATTATTGCCAATGAATGGTACAAGGAATATGCGCAAACCAGATCTTTTGGCAATATCCGGGATATGGAATCCGATGCCGAGCAGGCCGATGCAGTTGATGAAAAAATATATGAATAATTCCTTGATTCTAACTTTAACCAGTTCGAGAGGTGTACGTTGAAAGAAAATACCATTGTAACACTTGCAAACCGGATGGACCAGCTGCCGCCTTACCTGTTCGGCATGATCAATGCCATGAAAATGGAAAAACGCCGCAAAGGTGATGATGTTATTGACCTTGGAATGGGAAATCCCATGGACCCTACACCGGATGCGGTGATTGAAAAACTGATAGAGGTGGCAAAGGATCCAAAGACACACCGCTATCCCGAATCGTCGGGCATGAAAAATCTCAAAATGGAAATAGCCCGTTATTACGACAGGCATTACCAGGTAAAACTCGACCATGAAACAGAAACCTATTTCACAATTGGATCCAAGGAAGGAATTTCCCATCTTTGTCTTGCCTTGCTGGGGCCCGGGGACAGTGTACTTGTGCCTGCACCAGCCTTTCCAATCCATATTTATGCGGCAGTTATTGCAGGGGCCACAGTCCTTCGCATACCTCTGGTTCCGGAAGACAGTTTCATTAACCGTATCGTATCCCTATGCGAGTCCTGTTATCCTAAACCAAAGGTTTTGATGATAAATTATCCCCACAATCCCACCGGAGTTGTTACAGACATCGCACTTTTCGAGGAAATCGTGCGCCTGGCCAGAAAATACCGGTTCATGGTCATCAATGATTTTGCCTATTCAAAAATTACCTTTGACGGATATTGCGCCCCGAGCTTTCTGGAAGTAAAAGGGGCAAAAGAGGTCGGCGTGGAATTTGGGTCATTTTCAAAATCCTATAACATGGCAGGGTGGCGTATTGGATACTGTGTGGGCAATCCCGAGATTATCAAGGCCCTGGGACAGATCAAAGGATATTTTGATTATGGTATTTTTTCTGCCATCCAGGTGGCGGGTATTATTGCCCTCAGGGACTGTGACGACACCATTCCGGAACTGGCAGGTGTTTACCAGACACGGCGGGACGTATTGTGTGACGGACTTGAACGCATGGGGTGGGACGTTAAAAAACCAAAAGCCGGAATGTTTGTGTGGGCAAAAATCCCCCAACCGTATGACAGGATGGGATCAATGCAGTTTGCCATTGAAATGATGAACCGGGCCAATGTGGCTGTGGCTCCTGGAATCGGGTTCAGCGAGGAAGGGGAAGGTTATCTAAGGCTGGCTCTGGTTGAAAATGAAGAGCGTTTGCGCCAGTCCCTGCGCCAGATGAAAAAAGCGATGAACCAGCTTGACATGGAGGGATGATTATACCCTCAATAGTCCAGGGATGACACCTCAAGAGCATGGGTCTGGATGAAATTGCGCCTTGGTTCTACTTCTTCACCCATCAGCAGGGTGAATATATCATCCGCTTTTTCAGCATCTTCAACATTGACCTGGAGAAACATCCGTTTCTCCGGGTTCATCGTGGTATCCCATAACTGGTCTGCGTTCATTTCTCCCAGGCCTTTGTAACGCTGAATCGCAATGCCTTTTTTAGCTTCTACAATGATATAGTCAAACAGGCCCTGTGTGTCCGTAAATATTTCACCGTCCGTCTTGTCGCCTTCTTTGCCGGTCACGGTAAACGGCGGTTTATTGAAAGCCTCCATTTTATCGATATTGTGCTGCATTATTTTATAATCTGAAGTGGAAATGATGCTTCGTCCAACGCGCACCACAAGTTCACCTGACTCGTTCAATACGTCCATTTCATATATATTGCGCTTTTCATCAAATTCAATCTCGCCTGGAACATAGTGATTTTCCTGCATTAGCTGACCTAAAGATTCGAGGTTCTGTTTTTCTTCCAGAAAAAACCTGTTTTTTACTCCCTTGGATATCAGAAACAACAGGCTTTCAATATCAAATTCACGTCTTTTAAGCCGGTCCACCGCATTGTAATATGCGGTCAGGTTGGTTAAAAAATCGTAAAATTCATCATCTGACAAGGGATCATCCTGGTCATGGATAAACAGTTTTTTATTGTCACAAATACGTCTTACCAGGTAATTGGCATATTCTTCCTCGTTTTTCAGATAAACGCTGCTGTTGCCTTTTCCAACCTTGAACAACGGCGGCTGGGCAATATAAAGGTACCCTTTGGAAATCAAATCCGGCATCTGGCGGTAAAAAAAAGTCAGCAAAAGAGTTCTTATATGGGATCCGTCAACGTCGGCATCAGTCATGATAACGATTTTGTGGTAACGGATCTTGTCTATATCATATTCTTCTTTTCCAGCACCCGTGCCCAGAACGGTAATGATGTTCTTGATCTCGTCACTGCGCAGTATCTTGTCAAAGCGAGCTTTTTCAACATTTAAAATTTTACCCTTTAACGGCAATATGGCCTGAAACCGCCTGTCTCTGCCCTGTTTGGCGCTGCCACCTGCTGAATCCCCTTCCACCAGGAAAAGTTCTCTTTCAGCCGGATCTGCAAACTGGCACTCGGCCAGCTTGCCGGGTAAAGATGAATCAAGCAGGGTTCCTTTTTTCCGGGCAAGTTCACGGGCACGTTTTGCAGCATCCCTGGCCCGTGCAGCATCAACGGCCTTGGATAATATTTTTTTTGCCACGACAGGGTTTTCTTCCAGGTATTGCCCTAATTTTTCATTTATCAACGATTCGACAATACCCTTGACTTCATTGTTGCCCAGCTTGGTTTTGGTCTGCCCTTCAAACTGTGGTTCCATGAGCTTGACCGAAATAATCACGGCAAGACCCTCGCGCATATCCTCGCCGCTCAGCTTGATATTCTGCATTGATTTTGGCACGTTGCCGGAAGTGATGTAATTGTTTACGGTCCGGGTCATGGCGCCCTTGAACCCTGACACATGAAACCCGCCCTCTATGGTCCTTATATTATTGGCAAAAGAATACAGTTTTTCCTTGAAAGTATCATTGTACTGGATCGCCAGTTCAATCTGGACATCCTTTTTTTCCCCTTCAATGTGTATGGGGTCATGCAGGGCGGTGCAGGAGCGGTTGAGGTATTCAACGTATGAGACAATACCGCCTTCATAGAAAAAATCGTCTTTTTCCGCGGATCTTTCATCCTCGAGTACTATGCGCACTCCCCTGTTTAAAAAGGCAAGTTCACGCATGCGCCGGCTTAAAACCTCGTAAATGAATTCATTTGAATTCATTATATCAAAATCAGGCTTGAACCGGATACGGGTTCCTCTCTTGACAGTATCACCCCTGACTGTCAATTCGGATGTTTTTTCCCCTTTGGCATAGGTCTGGTGATAAATCCGGCCGTTTTTATAAACTTCCATTTCAAGAAAGGATGACAGGGCGTTTACAACGGAAATTCCCACGCCATGGAGCCCTCCTGAAACCTTGTAGGAATCCTTGTCAAATTTTCCTCCTGCATGAAGCTTGGTCATCACCACCTCACAGGCGGGCATGTTTTCAGTTTCATGCATTTCAACCGGGATTCCCCTGCCATTGTCCTCCACACTGACACTTTTGTCGGTATGGATAATGACATTGATCGTATCGCAATGCCCTGCCATGGCCTCGTCAATACTGTTGTCCACCACTTCGTAAACCAGGTGGTGAAGCCCTTCCAGGTCAATGTTTCCAATATACATGGAGGGTCTTTTACGGACCGCGTCCAGGCCTTTGAGAATTTTTATACTGCCGGCACTGTATTCCGGTGTCTGTTCTTCATTTTTCATGAGATATGCATCGCCATAATAACACAGATTAATTTATCATCGTCAAAGGGTTTTATAATACAGGGACTTCTGCTGTCCTTTATATAAAGGCGGATATTTTCGTTATCAATTACACTCAAGGCATCAACAAAATATCTTGGATTAAAGGCACTTTTTATTTCCTCACCTTTATACCCGATCGCCACTTTTTCTTTGGATTCACCTATTTCCGGATTTGTAATGGTCAGCAAAAGCTCGTCATTATAAAAACTGAACAAAACGCTTTTATATTCTTCAGATGTAAGAATTGAAACTCTCCGCAACACTGTGGAAAGGCGGGTTTTGTCCATTTCGATGGGTACAAGTTCACTGTAGTTGAGTACGGGCTGATAATCCGGATACTGGCCCTCCAGCAGTTTTATCATAATGGATTCATTTTCTTTTTGAACAATGAAATGATTATCCTTTATTCCAATTTTAAGAGGCTCATCTCCTGAGCTTATAAATTTTCCCAGCTCATACAGGCCTTTTTTGGGTATCAGCACCCGGCCGTCCGGCATTACAAATTCTCCTTCATAAGGCGCTTCAAAGCAATGAAGCCTGCGGGAATCCGTAGATACTATCCTCAAAAGCTGTCCATCTTCATTTTCAATTTTCTCAAGCAGCGCTCCAAGAACATAAACCCTTTTTTCTTCGCTGGAGCTTCCTATGACCGTGGCTACATCCACCATTTTCTTCAAGCTTGCAGCATTGATTTCTACAAACAAAATATCTGAAATGGCAGGGGTCTCAGGAAAATTTTCAAAATCGGATGATACAATATGAAACAGGGAATCCCCTGTTCCGATTTCGACCCACCTGTTTTCCACTTCATTGACCAGTACATCGTTTTCAGGGTATTCTTTTATGATCTCATAGAATTTTCTGGAATGAATGGATAAAACTCCTTCTGATTCAACATGTGCATCATAGGTACCTTGAAACACGGTTTCCAGGTCATTGGCTGTTATGGATAACGTGGTGACCTGAGCATGTATCAGAATATCAGATGTTATGCTCAAATTGGTCTTTCTTCCTGTCAGTCCCTGTATTCTGCCAAGAATGTCAGCAATTATTTTCCTGTTGCATGTAAATTTCATTGATGACCCTTTTTTTCATATTGAAACCAACATTTTCTATATCTATCTTAATCCTGCATTTTTATCAATTTAAATATGAGACTGTAATGTTGTTAAGTTAATATATAAAAGACAATAATAACAATAAGGGCTGTTCAAATGTTCAAAATTATATAACCGATTGATTCAAAAGATATAAATTTAAAAAAACAGGGTCAGTAACCATTTTGGTTATAAGTGCATAACCATGGTGTTTTGATAAAGCATTGATTCAGTGTTCAAAACCCTTTTTTTTATAAACATACTTTTCAACCATCGATCCATTTTCGAATTTCCTGCAGCTGTGCATGTTTCCAGTCATCCTGGGTTCTAAGCTGGACATATTTTAAAAACAGTGTGTCTATAACCTGGAAAATTTTCAAATAAAGATGGGTTTTTTCAAGCAGGAAACCCTCTGTTTCATCCGTATCTGAAGACCTTGATACCACCGGTGTTTTAAGCCCGGTGACATTCAGGCTTTCCCCTTTGAGGGTCAGTTTATATTCTGTGTCTCCTATTGTGCATGTGAGATTGATCTGGATCACATAGGCACCTTTTTTAAGTGCGGTTGTACCTTCTTCAAGGCCTGCCTGGTCCCCTTTTATGGATATTCTTTCCGTTGATTTATCCTTGAGGTTGTTTTCAAGTACGATTCCGTTACCTATATCGAGTGTTACAGGTTCGCCTGATTCAAAATAGGGGGAAAGGTCAATGTCGTTTTCAATTAAAAACCAGATCCAGGTCAAAAATTCATTGCCAAGAAATTTGTATTTATTGTATGCAGTGGATATATCAAGCATGGTTTACCTCGAATATTTAATAAGGCTTAAGTTGAACATCTTGTCTTTTTCAGATGCTGAAAACCCGGATCTTTTTTCAATCATGGTATAAGGGAAAATACTGATGGCGTTTAAATCAAATGATTTTAAGAACAGTGTCTGGAAAAATTCATTTGCCGCTTTCTGGGTGGAAAAAAAATATAAAGTTGCAGCCTCGTAATCCCATAGAATGTCATAGGTGCTGGGGATGGAGGGCATTTTCCTCATGAGCATGTCCACTACCTGGCCTTTGAGCTCGGATTTTTCATTTTTGGATAAAAAATTCCGGTTGGTTTTTTCTTTTTTCTTGGCCGCTTCAAGTGCCATATGTTTTTTGACAAGTTTAAGCGGTACATTTTTTTTATCAATGCGCATGGAAAATACAAAATATCTGCCAAAGATAAAAGAATCGGTTTCAAAATCAGGTGAATAGGGGTTTTCATAACTTGTCCATCCGGCCAGAACCTCATCATACTCGCTTTCTATTCCCGGGATGGTGTGTTTTAAAAGGCCGGTTTTCACCTTTTCCATTACGGAATCTTCAAACGTTCCCTCAATATGATACCGGCAGACAGAAACAGTTGACGATATTATTCCCATTTTAGCTCCTTGAATTCAGCCTCTTGTTATGTTGTTACGGATGAAAATTTTTTCCGGCATATCCGCTTGGCGCTTTTACCATATATTGAAAAAAAAAGACAGTGATCCCAATAATGCCAAATACAACATATCCGGGTCATAAAAAAAGGTATCACCTTTACACTGCATGCGCTGCAGCTTGCAGTAGGTATTTTTAAAATTCAGGTAAAAGATTTACATATAAAAGGAACTGGGGTATGATACTTCTTTTTAAATAAGAGAGTTAGTATGTTTGGACATTTTGGATAAAAACATCACAACGAGGTGGGTGTAATGAAAAAGAAAATGCAGACAATTGACGGAAATACGGCGGCAACCCATGTGGCTTATGCCATGAGTGAAGTAGCGGCCATATATCCGATAACCCCTTCAAGTCCGCTTGGTGAAACAGCAGATACATGGGCTTCAAAAGGCAGGAAAAATATTTTCGGCCATGTATTGAATATAAAGCAGATGCAGTCGGAAGCCGGCGCGGCGGGGGCCGTACATGGTTCACTGGCAGCAGGTGCCCTGACAACGACATTTACAGCCTCCCAGGGACTTTTGCTTAAAATTCCCAACATGTATAAAATTTCCGGAGAACTGCTGCCGTGTGTATTCCATGTCACTGCCCGGTCTATTTCAGCTCACGCCCTGTCTATTTTCGGGGATCATCAGGACGTCATGGCAGCCAGGCAGACAGGATTTGCCATGCTGGCATCCAATTCAGTCCAGGAAGCCCAGGATCTGGCCCTTGTAGCCCATCTTGCCACCCTTGAGGGAAGGGTACCGTTTCTGCATTTTTTTGACGGATTCAGGACCTCCCATGAAATACAGAAAATTGAAATGATAGATTACGAGGACATGGCCGCCTTGATGAACTGGGATGCATACCGTGCATTCAAACAGCGGTCTGTCAATCCGGAACATCCTGATACCCGGGGTACAGCCCAGAACCCGGATATTTATTTTCAGGGAAGGGAAGCTGTCAATCCCTATTACCTGAAAATTCCAGCCATTGTCAAAGACTGCATGAATAAGGTAAAAAATCTGACAGGCCGGTCTTATAACCTGTTTGACTATGTGGGAGACCCGGAGGCCGACAGGGTTATAGTTGCCATGGGCTCAGGGTGTGAAGCTATCGAGGAATCAATTGAAAAACTGAATGAAGACGGTGAGCGCCTGGGTCTTGTCAAGGTCAGGCTGTACCGGCCTTTTGATACATCAGCATTTCTCGCTGCCCTGCCTGCAAGTGTCGAGACACTGACAGTACTTGACCGGACCAAAGAACCTGGCAGTATAGGTGATCCACTGTATACTGACGTTTGCACCGCGTTCATGGAAAAAGGATTTTCGCCCAAAATCATCAGCGGCAGGTACGGGCTGAGCTCCAAGGAGTTCAATCCCCCCATGATCAAGGCGGTGTGTGACAACATGATGGCCTTTTCGCCAAAAAACCACTTTACCGTGGGTATTATCGATGATGTAACCCGGTCTTCCCTCGAGGTGACTTCCTCCTCCTTTAATCCTGCTCCTGAAAGCACCATCAGTGCAAAATTCTGGGGACTTGGATCGGATGGAACCGTTGGTGCAAACCAGAGTGCCATTAAAATTATCGGGGATAACACCGATAAATATGCCCAGGGATATTTTGCCTATGATTCAAAAAAATCCGGCGGATTGACCGTTTCTCACCTGAGATTCGGTGACAGTCCGATTAAATCGACCTACCAGATAAGCACCCCGGATTTCGTGGCCTGCCATAAATCCAATTATGTGGAAATATATGACGTGCTCAAGGGGATAAAGGACGGGGGCACCTTTTTATTGAACGCCCCGTGGTCGGTTGACGAAATGAAAGATCATATTCCAGGTGATGTAAGAAAGACAATTTTTGAAAAGAAATTGAAATTCTATGTTATCGATGCAGTGAAAATAGCCGGTGAGGTCGGGCTGGGAAACCGGATCAACATGATCATGCAGACCTGTTTTTTCAAACTTGCAAACATTCTTCCTGTTGAAGAAGCCATCACCCTTTTGAAAAACGATATCAAGGAAATGTTCGGTAAAAAAGGGGACAAGGTAGTCTCCATGAATATCGAGGCAGTGGATAGAACCCTGGACAATCTCATTGAAATCAAGGTTCCTGAGTCATGGAAGGATGGAGAGAAACCGGTTGAAACAAAGGAAAAAGCCACGGCTTTCGTCGAAAACGTCATGCAGCCCATTATGGCCCTGGCTGGAGATGACCTTCCGGTAAGCGTATTTTCACCGGACGGGGTGTTTGAAAACGGTACCAGTAAGTATGAAAAAAGAGGTGTGGCCATCATGGTGCCGGAATGGATTCCCGAAAACTGTATTCAGTGCAACCAGTGTTCGTTTGTCTGTCCCCATGCCGCAATTATTCCCATTGTTGCAACAGCGGAAGAACTCGAAAACGCTCCTGATACATTTGAGACCATTGAGGGCAAGGGAAAGGGTATGGAAGACTACAGGTTCAGAGTCCAGGTCAATCCTCTGGACTGCCAGGGATGCGGAAACTGCGCCGATATCTGCCCATCAAAGACAAAGGCTTTGGAAATGAAGCCACTGGATTCCCAGTTAGATCCACAAAAAGACAACCACGCTTTTTCCCTGACCATTCCTTTCAAGGAAACACTGGGGAAACGCGAATCGGTAAAGGGCAGCCAGCTTTACAAGCCGCTGCTCGAATTCTCTGGGGCTTGCGCAGGATGCGGAGAAACACCGTATGTAAAAGTTCTGACCCAGCTGTTCGGCGAGCGGATGACCGTTGCCAATGCCACCGGGTGCAGTTCCATCTGGGGCGGTTCAGCACCTTCGACACCCTACTGCACCAACAAGGATGGCCATGGGCCGGCCTGGGCCAGCTCCCTGTTCGAGGATGCCGCAGAATATGGATACGGCATGATGCTCGCTACCAACAACCGCCGGACCATCCTGGCCAAAAAAATTGAAAAGGCTCTTGAAACCGATATTCCAAAGGATCTTAAAGATGCATTCAAGGGATGGCTGGAATCGAGAAATGATGCAGATGGCTCAAAAACCTATGGAGACCGGATGAAAAAATTGCTGCCGGGTCACCTGGATAATTCTCTGCTGTCTGCCGTTTATGAAGAAAAAGATGTATTTGTCAAAAAATCCCACTGGGTGTTTGGCGGTGACGGATGGGCATATGATATCGGGTTCGGAGGACTGGATCATGTCCTTGCTTCCGGCGAAGATATCAATATCCTGGTGATGGATACCGAAGTTTATTCCAATACCGGCGGCCAGTCCTCAAAAGCCACCCCCACCGGTGCCATTGCAAAATATGCAGCTTCGGGTAAGAAAATCGGTAAAAAAGACCTCGGCCGTATCGCCATGACTTACGGATATATCTATGTGGCTGCTATTTCAATGGGTGCCAATAAAAACCAGACCGTCAAGGCGTTTGTGGAAGCTGAAAAATATCCCGGACCTTCCCTGATTATAGCCTATGCCCCCTGTATCAATCAGGGCATCCGCAAAGGCATGGGTAAATCGCAGGAAGAGGGAAAGCTGGCTGTTGAATCCGGATACTGGCCCTTGTACCGGTATAACCCGGAACTGATAGATCAGGGAAAAAATCCCTTTAATCTGGACTCCAAGGCTCCGGACGGCTCTCTCCAGGAATTTTTGAGCGGTGAAACCCGTTTTGCAGCCCTTGAAAAAAGTTTTCCGGAAGAATCCAGGAGGTTGAGAGCCAGGCTGGACCAGGAAGTAAATGATCGTTACACAATCTTGAAAATGATGGCGGATGTTGAAAAAGAAAACTGATATCTTCATTGACGGCGGGCAGGGTGAAAATCTTTGGCCCGCCAATTTATTCAGCTGATACAAGGAGGAAAATCATGTCGTTTTCAACCCAGAAAGAGCTTGAAAAACTAGGAATAGGTCGAAAAATCAGGACATTTCGTGAAGAACAGGATATATCAGTGGAAGAACTGGCCCAAAAAGCCGGTATCATGACCGCGTTGATGTCCCAGATTGAAAGGGACGTGGTACCTCCAACCCTTGCAACTTTGATCAATATAGCAGGAGCCTTGGGAAAAGGAGTGGATTCATTTTTCATCAAAGATGAAATCCTGGAAAAGATCGAGGTCACCAGGGAAAACGAAAGGCTCAGCGTCACAAGGAGCAGGGATTCAGATAACGCCCGTATGACCTATAACTTCCAGGCCCTGTCCTATCGTCTCAAGGATAAACAAATGGAAACCTTTCTGGTCGAGTTTGATTCCACAGTAGAAGAAAATCCAGTTCCTTTGACCCACAATGGAGAAGAATTCTGCTACTGCCTTGAAGGGGAGATAGAGTTTATATCGGATGACCGTAAAATCCGCCTGCGGCCCGGGGACTCTCTTCATTTTTATTCCCATGTACCCCATGTGCTGAGAGGAATAGGGCCCGGGAACCCCAAGGCGGTATTTGTACTTCTGCCCGAGCTAAAACACTGATCACAGACTGGTAATTTATGGATATTCCTGCCATCAGGATTCTTGAAGAAAAATCCTCCTGCCTGGACCCCTCCGGCCCGGAGCGCCAGCATGCCGTTAAAAAGGTAATGGAATGCGCAAATATTTTTTTATCAGACCTTGACCAGAGCCCGGTTTTCAACCGGTCCGAAACCCAGGGCTCCGGCATTTCCAAAACCCCTGTACCTGAGCATGGCATCTGCCTTGAAACAGTGCTGGACCTGTTTTCCGAGCATATCATGCATCCAGGGTTAAACGCCGTTTCTCCCAGGCATTTCGGGTATATCCCCGGAAGCGGCTTGTTTTATTCAGCCCTTGCGGACTACCTGGCTGCTGTAAGTAACCGTTATTCCGGCATTTACGCCGCCTCTCCAGGCGCTGTAAGGTGCGAGCATTTTGTGCTCAAATGGATGGCGGATTTCCTGGGATACCCGGAAACAATGGCAGGCGACCTGACTTCCGGCGGGAGTATCGCCACATTGTCAGCGATTGTAGCGGCCCGGGATGACAGGCAGCTGAAACCGGATCAATATGGATCATCCGTCATTTACATGACCAGACAGGCCCACCATTGTGTCGAAAAAGCCATCCGCATCGCCGGACTTGGTACCTGCATCATTCGTTACGTGGACACGGACAAGGCATTGAGAATGCGGTGTGACCTGCTGGAAACCGCTGTAAAAAAGGACATTGAATCCGGCCTGATACCCTGGTTGCTGATTGCCGCCGCCGGCACAACCAACACCGGCTCCATAGATCCGCTGCCCAGTCTGCATGCCATTGCAAAGACATATAATCTCTGGTTCCATGTGGATGGGGCATACGGTGCTGCGTTTGCTTTGTGTGATTCAGGTAAAAAAGCCCTGGAAGGCATTGAATTGTCAGATTCACTTGTAGTCGATCCTCACAAGGGACTGTTTTTACCATTCGGCACCGGGGCGGTACTGATCCGCGACGGCATGGCCCTGCATGCCCCCCACCGGTATGAAGCCGATTACCTCCAGGATGAATCCGCCCTGGCAAACCTGGACATGATTTCCCCGGCGGAATTATCTCCGGAACTGACCCGGCATTTCAGGGGCCTGCGTTTGTGGCTGCCCCTGATGGTATGCGGCCAGGCCCCGTTCAAGGCGGCCCTGGAAGAAAAAATACTTCTGGCCAGGTATTTTTATCATAAGATTGCAGCTGTACCGGGAATTGAAACCGGGCCTTTTCCAGACCTGTCCATAGTTATTTTTCGTTATCTGCCTGCGGATAAAGACCCGGACCTGTTCAACCGGTCCCTGGTCATGGCCATTCAGGAAGATGGGCACGTGTTTTTGTCCTCCACCCTTATCAATGGCCGTTTTGTTCTGCGTATGGCCATACTTTCCTTTCGCTCACATCTCGAACAGGTGAATCAGGCCATTGATGTAATAAAAGAAAAAATCAAACAGCTTGACACTTAAGTTGTGGAGGTTGCTGTCTTGGCCGAATAAAGCGACCGCGGCCGTATTCCGGTGGCATCCTGTGCCGATACCAGAAAAAAAGGGGTGCATTGTGAAGGCTGCGCCCTGAACCGCAACAACTCGCTGGCGCTCAAACAGGTTGCGCTTCTTTTCGGGCGCAACCTTCACAATGCAAAATCCCCCTTTTTTTCAAAAGGTCCTGTCACAGGACGCCACCGAAACACGGCCTCCCCATGTTTCCCGGGATCTGCTATTAAACCAGCATAGAAACCCTGGCTAGGGCTAGGGATAAGAACGTGCTTTTAGTCAACCAAAGCATAAATCAAACCTCCAAATCCGAATTATTATCGCCAACCTGATACAGACACAAAATGTTGTGTCTGTATCAGGTTGGCGCAAGTCGAGTCAAAAAAAAATACCAGCTATCGAAAACCGGAATTTGAGGGCCTGCCTCATCATAACCTGAAGGTCACGCGCAGACCAGTTCAAGAATGTAATCGGAAATCTTTTGCGGCGGGTCATGGTTACAAAAGTCCCAAAGATCAAGGTGGCGCAATATCTGTTCAATGACGGGAAGTTCTTCGATAAAGCTGATGATTTTCATCGAGCCCTGGCATTTTGGGCACA
>CAYNHL010000044.1:0-25924 GCA_964397015.1 uncultured Desulfobacterales bacterium
AAGGCAAACAATAAGCCAATAAGCCAAGCCTGACCCCGTTGTTCATAAGCCAAGCCTGACCCCGTTTTTTGACCCCGTTTTTCAATTGACTTTTCAGCTGCGGTTGGCTACATCAATGATATGGATGTTTATGCAAAGGAGTCAAAATGAAATTAAAATCCAAAATTTTAATTCCCATCGCGTCTTTGATCATTGTCAGCATGCTCGTATCAACGTTTATTTCCTATTATTCCTTTGAAAACACCATCTCCAGGCTGTCTCAGGAACAGATGGCAGATAAAATCCTTTCCATACACACAAGGCTTTCAGACCGGCTGGATCAACTGACTGCCGAAACAAAGAAACTGTCCGAATTTTCTGACATTCAAAAAGCGACCAAGTATAAAGGACTGCGTGACAAAGCATCCACTTTTCTTGCCGATTACCTGGAAGGCAAACCCTACCTTGCAAATGTCAGCATAACCGATACCACGGGGATGGTAATGGCTTCCAGTCACGATGAGATGATTGAAACACAGCCTTTCAAGGAAGATACAGATTTTTTCCAGCCAGCCCTTGAAGGCGGGTTATCCATTTCCCGGCCCCAGGCAGGCTTAAACCCTCAAACCCCTGTTTTTTCAATTGCCGTTCCCGTCCTCCTCAATAAATCCATCACCGGAGTCCTTGCGGCCACGATCGACATAAAGGTACTGGGAGACCAGATAATCAAGCCGGTGCGCATGGGCAAAGAGGGAATCACCTATCTTGCCGGTAAAAAAGGTCTTGTCCTCCACCATCCGGACAACCAGCTGGTCATGGACCTCGATATCACGGGCCTGGAACACGGCAGGCAGATGCAGCAGCAGAAAAACGGCTTTATTCAATACACCCTTGAAGGGGATGAAAAAATCGCCTCCTTTTCCACACTTGAACGTACCGGATGGATTATCGTTCTGGAAGCCTCGGTCGACGAATTGATCCTGCCGGCTAAAAAGACCCGGAACATACAGCTTGTCATCGGACTTGCCACCATTCTCCTGCTGTCAATCGGTATCCTGTTCATCATACAGCTGATGGTCATAAGGCCCATAGGCATCGTGGACAACAATCTCAAGGAGATAGCCCGGGGAGAAGGCGATTTGACCCGTCGGCTCGATATCAAAACAAAAGATGAAATAGGCCAGCTGGCATTCTGGTTCAATTCCTTTATCCAGAAACTTGAATCCATCATCATCGATATCAAGGACAATGCAATGACCGTTGACAAATCATCCGGTCAGCTGACGCAACTTTCTAAAACCATGTCTGACAGCGCCGGGGAAATGAAGCGCAATGCAGGGGAACTGGCCGGGGATGCAGGCGAAGTGAGTGAAAATATCAATTCTGTCGCGGCTGCGGTTGAACAGGCCAGCACCAATATCAGTATGGTCTCTGCGGCAGCCGAAGAATTGAACGCCTCCATTTCACACATTGCCGAAAGCTCTGAACGGGGCCGTAGCGTTACCGACAAGGCGGTATCGAACGCCAGCCAGGCCGCCGGCCGCATCAGCGAACTGGAAGACGCGACAAAGCAGATCACCCGCGTAACCGAGGTTATCTCGGAAATTTCCGACCAGACCAACCTGCTGGCTCTCAATGCCACCATTGAAGCGGCCCGGGCAGGTGAAGCGGGTAAAGGATTTGCAGTGGTCGCTTCAGAGATCAAGGATCTTGCCACCCAGACCGCTAAAGCCACGGAAGATATCAGGTCAAGGGTCACGGCCATACAGGCATCGTCAACCCGGAGCATCGACGATATAAAGACTGTATCTGATATAATAACTGATGTGCAAAGTATTGTAACCGGCATTGCCACGGCAGTCGAACAGCAGTCAACTACTACCAGGGACATAAGTGACAATATCGTTCAGGCATCGGCAGGACTGTCCGAAGTCAACGAGAATATCGCCCAGACATCCTCCAGCGCAGAAGGAATTGCAAAAAGGGTTGCAGATGTCAGCACGGCATCTGTAACGATTTCCGAAAACAGTTCCAAGGTAAACGAAGGTGCCAAAACCCTGTCCGGCCTGTCAGAAAAACTTGCCGACCTTATTTCCGGGTTCACGGTGTCCCGGTCCTGACAGCGTTGTCACTGCCTGAACTCGTCAGGGATGATACAAACCGGAACAGGCTGCATCTTGTGGCGGTTGGCGGCATGAAACTTCAGGAAGATATCCATGACCTGTTTTTCCCGGCCTGAAAGGGAACCAGGGTCTCCCTTGAAACTCATGGCCTTTTCCAGTTCCGGATAGGTGGCTCCAATCTGGCCTTCGTCCGTTCTGTTGTCATCGAACAGGCCGTCCGTAGGAGGGGCATTCAAAATTTCTTCAAGAACACCCAGTTTTTTTCCTACTGCATATATCTCGGATTTCACCAGGTCGGCCACAGGAGAGATATCAACCCCGCCATCCCCGTACTTGGTGAAAAAGCCGACACCGAAATCCTCCACCTTGTTCCCTGTGCCGACCACCAGCATCCGAAAATGGGATGCAAAGGCATACAATGTGATCATCCTCAGCCGTGACTTTGTATTGGCCATGGTCAGCTCATCCTGCACTCCGGACGGAAAAGTCCCTGAAATCTGTTCGAGCACGGGGCTCAAATCAACCAAATGCCGTTCCACATTGGAAAAAGACTTCTGCAGCCAGCGGATATGACGTTCCGCCCTTTCATACTGGTCCTGCGCCTGGTGAATGGGCATGTTCAAAGCAAGGACACGCTCCTTTGTATTTGCACACAGGGTCGATGTAACTGCGGAATCGATGCCTCCGGATATGCCGACCACAAATCCGTTCAGCCCCGCGGCCCGGTTATAGGATTTGAGCCACCTGGTTATATGGTCCACTGTCTTCTGGATCTGCATTTTAAATCACCTTTTTTATTCAATTTTGTTGTATTTTCAGTACCAGTGCTGTCCGGGTCGGCAGGTACAGCCGTATCACATTGCGGTCCCCGTATACCTGCGGATCATATACCGTAAAATGTATTGTATCCGCCTCGAGGCGCTGCAGGCCGCCAAACCTGTCCTGGTCGGTATCGAGCACCAGTTTGTATTTTCCGGCAGGGGCGCTGACCGGATAATGGACAAAAGACCTGTGCGGGTTGAAATTGAACACAAAAAGCAGCTGTCGCCGGCCAAAGGCAATGATGCGGTCATCCTCGTGGATGTGGTACAGGTCCGGCCATGAATTGTCCAGGAGGGCCTCCTCCCTGATTATTTCCACCATCTGCCTGTCAAAAGAAGAAAGGGTTGAATAATAAAGAGATCGATCGTATTTCAACGACCACTGCCGCCGGGCGTGGAAAAAGGACCAGTTGTTGCGGTCACAGGGAAAATCGATCCATTCGGGATGCCCGAATTCATTTCCCATGAAGTTAAGATATCCGTCGCCTGCCGTTGCTGCCGTTATAAGCCGGATCATCTTGTGAAGCGCCACGGCCCGCACTGTTTTTATATCCCTGTTTTCCCTGGACATGGCTGTATAGATATCCTTGCCCATCAGGCGCATCATGATGGTCTGGTCCCCCACCAGTGCCTGGTCATGACATTCAGCGTAGGAAATGGTCTTCTCTTCGTTTCTGCGGGATGTCAGTTCATGCCACAATGTTCCCAGGGGCCATGCTTCATCTGTGTATTCCTTCAGCAGCCTGATCCAGTAATCGGCAATTCCCATGGAAAACCTGAAATCAAACCCGATTCCCAGATCCCGGGGTAAAGCTGCAAGGCCGGGGTATCCGCTGACCTCCTCGGCGATGGTGACCGCATCCGGCCGAATCTGGTGGGTCAGCCTGTTTGCAAGGTACATGTAGGACAGGGCGTGCTGATCCACGTCATCACCATAGTAATCTTCATAGGATGAAAAATGCCGTCCGACTCCATGGTCCCTGTAGATCATGGAAGTGATCCCGTCGAACCGGAAACCATCCACTCCAAATTCTTCGATCCAGTACCGGATATTGGACAAAAGGAATTTGAGAACCATAGGTTTTTCATAGTCAAAGCACCTTGAATCCCATAATGGGTGAAACCCTTCATCAAATTTTTTGAAAAACTGGTCAAGAGTGCCGTCAAACCGCGACAAACCTTCCACCTCGTTGCTGACGGCATGGGAATGTATGATATCGATAAGGACTCTTATCCCTAATTTATGGGCGCTGTCCACAAGCTGCCTGAAATCATCAGGAGTCCCGAAACGTGAAGAAACAGCGAAAAAACTGGATACATGATACCCGAATGATGCATAGTAAGGATGCTCTGCCACAGCCATCAACTGCAGGGTATTGTATCCTGAAGCAGCGATTTTCGGCAGGATATGCCGCTCAAACTCGACAAATGTTCCGATACGCTCAGCCTCCAGAGCCATGCCCGGGTGGGCCTCGTAGATCAAGAGCGGCCCGGCCGGGGGATGAAATTCCTGGAACCGGAAATTGCGGGAATTGTCCGGTTCCCACACCTGGGCATTGAAAATAAGAGTGTGCGGGTCCTGCACGACCCGCCTGGCCGCGGTTGGTATCCGGTCCCCTTCCCCGGATTCCCATATCACTTTCAAGCGGTAGAGCTTTTCATGCCAAAAGGTATTTCCAGGAAAAACACCTTCGAAAATACCGGCCGGATCAATACGCTCAAGTTCGAACCGCCCATCCTTTTCCCAGCCGGTGTCATCTGCGATGATAAAAATCTGCGCGGCATTGGGGGCCCATTCCCTGAAAACCCACTGCCCCGAGTCCGGCATCAGGTGAAGACCGAAATAATGGTGGTAGTCTGCAAATTCAATCAACGATTTTGAACCGGAATCGATGATAGCCTGCTGTGCTCTGGTCATTTTTTCAAATCGCTCGAGGATACAGGATTCAAACGGCAGCAAAAGAGGATCGTTATATGGTGGTTTCGAAGTCAAAGGCATATCAGACAATAAAAGGGCGCTGCAGCATTTTTTCATACAGTTGAATATACTGCTGTGCACATTCAGTGTGATTAAAGGTCAGTACACTGTCAATCATTATACGGCGGATCTGTTCCTCCTTTATCCCCGGGTCCAGGAAATAAAAATCCATTGCCCGGTCAATGGCCCAGAAAAGTCCCTGGGCGTCATGGACATTGAATAAAAAGCCGTTTCCCGTATTTGCCCTGTAATCCAGGCATGTTATTGTATCATGAAGGCCGCCCGTGTCATGGGCAACCGGAAGCGTTCCGTAAATACCGCCGATCATCTGGGGCAGGCCGCAGGGTTCGAAAGAAGAGGGCATGAACAGAAAATCGGAAGAGGCATATGCCTGGTGGGAAAGGCTTTCGTTGAAATTGCAGACACTTACCCTGTGATGCAGGTTGTGCATACGCACAATGTCATGAAAATGCCGCTGGTACTCTCCGCTGGCCACAAATACCACCTGGAGACCGGTTTGCCAGTATTTGGAAACCACCTGGTACAGGATCTGTGCTAAAAGCTGGCATCCTTTCTGTACCGGGTCCAGCCGTGACGGCCAGAAAAACAGGGGGGCGCCTGGATCTACAATCAGCTCAAGTGTTTTCTGGAGGTATTCCTTGTTTTTTGCTTTCATGACACAATGATTTTTAGGCCCGTAATTGTACCGGATCATATCATCCACTGCCGGGTTGAATTCGGGTTCAGGCGCATTGAGTATCCCTGTTGCACATCCTGCGTACACCTTGCTGGTCAATTCATTCTTGATATCGGGCTCGACAAAGGGGTGACGGTTCTCAACTATTTCTGTCAGGAATGCCGGGCTGACGGTATTGACATAATGTGAGGCAAATATACCGGATGCCAGAAAATCAACCCGGTTGTCTTCACGGCTTTCTTCATAATTGACAGGCGGCCGCTTGAAAAACAGGTGCTGCCAGAATGCAGCTGCATCGATCCCCCGGTCTTCAATTTCCTCCATGGTGGATGTCATGGTATGGATGTTGTGAATGGTGAACAAACAGGGAATACCCAGCTGCCTGGCCATGGAGGGAATCAGTCCCGTCATCCAGTCATTGCAGTGAATAATATCCGGATTTACCCGGGGTATGATATGGTTCAGCACCTCTCGTTGAAAGGCTAAAGATACTTTCAGGTCTTTTTCCGAATACCCTGAATAGACCCTGTCCAGGTAATAAAAAGCCCTGTCTTCCGCCAGGTGAATCCGCTCTTCGTCGAGCCGCTGGCGGATGAGATTCAGCTCCTTGTTGAAAAGGTCGGGGATATAACCCTTGAACAGGGACCTGTAATCCGGAAGGGCTACATGGACATCGCTTCCCAGGTCAAAAAGCGCTGAAATCAATGCCGCTGATACATCGGCAAGTCCTCCTGCCTTGGCTGAATAATCAGCCTGGTGTCCCATGTCCTCGGGAAGGTAGGTCACTTCCGGTGTTACAATCAATATACAGGGTTTTTCAGCCATAATATCACCTTACCCACGTGATCAGCCCGGGTGTGTTTTTCATGACCTCATCGCCGCCCGGGATGACCCGGGCAGTATACCCGAAGCGGCCTGAATCCGTACAGGTAATTGTACAGGCGTAAACATGGGTCCCTTCTTCAATGGTTTTCTGCAGCCACATGGTCTGCGGCCGGCTGCCTTCCATATGCTCTGATGCCCTCAGCCGTCCGTGATATACCTGGACCTCGACTTCCTCGGGAGACAGTTCTCCTAAAAAGACGGTCACCGTAATACGGAATGTATCCCCCACCAGAAAATCACCGTCAGCGACCACCTCGGGGGGTTCTATTCGTATATTTTTCCACAGGGTTTCAAGCCGGTTCTGGGTAAGGGCCAGCTCCCTGGCCTTGAGTGATGCATCATCACTCATCTCCCTGAGGTTCCGTATTGAAGGCAGGTAAAAACGGGCGGCATAATCCCTGACCATCCTGTCACTGGAAAAATCCCGGATGGCCATTTTCATGGATTCCTTCATCATCCGGATCCATTTTTTTGGCGGTGTGCCCCGATCCCGCTCGTAAAAACAGGGAATGACTTCATCCTCCAGAAGATTGTACAATGCCTGGCTTTCAATCCGGTCCTGGTATTCATGATCTTCATGTGCTGCCCCGTTCCCGATGCGCCAGCCGCGGCTTTCATGGTATCCCTCACACCACCAGCCGTCAAGGATTGAAACATTGAGCCCGCCGTTGGCGGCCGCTTTTATTCCCGAGGTGCCGCAGGCTTCGTTGGGCCGCCTGGGTGTGTTCAACCAGACATCACAACCCTGGACCAGGAACCGGGCCAGATTGATGTCATAATCCTCGAGAAAGACCACCCGGTGCCTTACCATGGGGTCCCTTGCAAACTCGACGATCCGCCTGATGATATCCTTTCCCTCGTTGTCATTGGGATGGGCTTTCCCGGCAAACACAAGCTGTATGGGATGATCCTGCGAGGTAATCAATTCCTTGAGCCGCTCAGGGTCCTTGAACAGAAGACCTGCCCGCTTGTACGTGGCAAACCGGCGGGCGAAACAGATGGTCAGCACGTTATGATCCAGAACGGTAACCACGTCGTCAAGGACATTTCTCGGGGCATTTCGTCTTTCGTACTGTTTTAAGAGAAGCTCGCGGCATTTTTTGATCAACCGTGACCGGTCCAGTTCATGAACATGCCACAAATCGGTATCCTCTATATTGTCAATGCGGGCGATCAGGTTGAAGTTATTGAGGCGGTTTCCCCAGTCGGAGGCCACATAGCGCTCAAAAAGAATGTTTTTCTGCCGGGAAACATACGACAGGATATGGACCCCGTTGGTGACATGGGAAATTGGGATTTCCTCCACGTACCGGTCCGGCCAGATATTGGTCCACATTGACCGGGCCACCTGCCCGTGCAGGCGGCTGACACCATTGATAAATCCTGAACAGCGCACCCCGAGACTGAACATCGAAAACATGACGGTTTCCCTGGTACCAAAGGGTGTGCCCCAGGAGAGGATATGGTCCACGGAGGTGGAAAACTTCTCGGCAAAGGGCTTCAAGTAGGGGATAAGAACATCCTTGTGAAATTCGTCATGGCCGGCGGGCACCGGGGTATGGGTAGTAAAAATACCGGTGCGTCTGCAGACCTGCTGAGCACTTTCAAAATCGATGTCATACCGGTCCATGATCATGGCAATCCTTTCCAGTCCGGCAAATGAACAATGCCCTTCATTCATGTGACAGACGCTCGGAAAAAGGTCCATTGCATCAAGAGCCATCATTCCACCGATACCCAGCAGAATTTCCTGGGCTACCCTGAGTTTTTCATCCGAGGCATACAGCCTCGAGGTAATCCTCCGTATTTCTTCGGGGTTTTCCTGAAGATGGGTATCGAGTAAAAGCAGCCTTATCCTCCCCACCTTTACCTGCCAGACATGGGCCCTGATCGGTGATCCCGGACCAGGGATCTCTATGACCAGGTCATACCCGGAAGAGTGCTTGATTTTCTGGACCGGCAGATCAAACACGTCTGCCTTGGGATAAGTTTCCTGCTGCCAGCCGTCCGGGTCCAGATACTGGCGGAAGTAGCCTTCACTGAACAAAAGGCCGATTCCGGTCAAGGGAATTCCAAGCGTGGAGGAGGCTTTGAGGTGATCGCCGGCCAGAACCCCCAGGCCGCCTGCAAAAAAAGGAAGAGACTCATGGATGCCGAATTCCATAGAAAAATAAGCAATGGTTTCCTTTGGTTCCAGATCGAAATCCGGTATCTGGGGAACCATCGAAAACATCCGTTCAAACCGGGCTTTCACCTTGTTCAAATGGCCGATGAAACTCTCGTCTTTTGACAACTCGTCAAACCGGCGCTGGGAAATTCTTGACAGGAATGAAACCGGGTTGTTAGCCATTTCTTCCCATAAACCGGGATTAATACGCCGGAACAGTTCGACCGCCTCGTGGTTCCAGGACCACCAGAGGTTGCGTGCCAGATAATCCAGAAATTCCAGCGCCTCTGGAATGGCCGGATATACCTTGTAAATCTGAATCTTGTTCATTACTTTTATTTACTCCTCATAGTACGTCACGGGATAATTTATGAAAAACACGGGCAAATTCACTGGAACTCCAGGCCTGGGCATCGCAGCCTCTAGGAGTGTGCGGTGCATCCCCGTCCAGTATCTCGGGGATATAACCTGCAGCACCCTTGCGCATCAGGATGACGGCGCTGGAAAGCCACGCTTTTGCCGTATCACGGCTTCCCGGTCCGAACCCGGTTACCCATGCCTCACAGAAAACGGGAAAGGGCCAGCTCCAGGCGGTTCCGTTGTGATACGCCGGTTTCCGGGAACGGTCTTCATCTCCTTCATATCGGCCGGCATAGGGGTGATATGGGTCATTCAACAGTTCCCCGTCAAGTTCCACCGGCAGAGGAACGGTTAAGGCACGGTTGGAAAGACTTCGTATACCGCCGGGTACCAGGAGTGTCATGCAGGTCTCCAGGCAGGTCGTGATTATCTGCCGGTCCCGGATCACTTCCAGGGTTACAAGGAAAAGCTGGTTGGGGCGCATGGCATCGTCTCTTACCGCACTGGCAGCCCCTGCAGGCCCCTCACAGTGAAGGCAGTCTGAAAAGTATCCCAGGGACCTGTCATAATAATATTCCAGGATCGCTTCTTGAACCTGCAAGGCTTTTTTCTGCCAGTTTGGCATCGCCTCAGGGGTATCGATCCTCGAGAAAAAATCCAGGGCATAATGCCACAGGGCCTGTATCTCAACCGGATATCCCTGTCTGGGAGTTCCGGCCGGAAAATTTGTATCCATCCAGGTAAAATGGGACGGGCTGTACAAAAGGCCGGTTCCAGGATCGGCCACAACACCGGTGGGCGTTGAATGAATCATGGAATGACCCATGGAGAGAAGAATCCGGCGTATGGTCCTGCCGCCGATATCTTGATCCAGGAATCCATCATGTCCCTGCCGGTCGACCAGATCCCGCACACAGGCGATGAACCACAGCGGTGCATCCGAGGTTTCCCGGTTGGTGGCATCCGGTCCGCAGATCATGTTGGGAAGTGTGCCGCTGTCTTCAAACCGGGCAAACAACCTCAATATCGATTCTGCATCATCAAACCTTTCAAGCTCGATAAGGCTCCTGGTAAAAATCAGGCTGTCCCTGCCCCAGTCAAGGAACCAGGGATAACCTGCCACGACACTCTTATTGTCTCCCCTTTTCACCAGAAAGGCTTCAAGGCTCCGGTACAGCGCATCCTGGAAAGGCCACTGCCTGTTCTGGCCGGGTTTCGAGATTTTCCTGATGCCTGGATCTTTATGGGTATAGGCATCTAGCACAAAGGATTCTTCTCCAAGCAGGGATGTTTTGAAATAACCGGGGCTGAAAAGATCGGATTCGGGATCAAGTCCCCTTGAAGCTTCCAGCGGCCGGTGAACCATGTAGTCCCATTCAGACTGTAAAACAAACTGGCCCTTTGACACTTCCAGGCTAAAGCGCCTTGCCGGGTCCGGTGTAAAGACAAATCCCCTGTCATGACAGGTTACGGACTGCGGCCAATGTGTCTCGGGCCCTGAAAAAGCCTTGGTTGTTTCATGGAAACCACGGTCTTCGATATGGGGCCTTATGATTACTTGAACAGCACTTTTATCCGGCAGTGACAGCCTGGATTCCGGAAGCGACGACGGCCGTGACAGACTTAAAACACCATGGTTGCCCTTTTCTCCCAGAACAGCGTGCAGCTCTATGGCATAGTGTTTTCCTTCAGATGTGGGAACATGAAAACACCACAGGCCGCCTTTTTGATAATCAAATGTAAATGTTTCAAGACACTCCAGGGACAGCTCCACCGAATGATCCTGGTAGACCGCCCAGATCCTGCAGCGCGACAGGAATATCCAGCGGTTTTCAGGCATGTCAGGATTGAGGTTTGCCGCCAGAAGGGCATCATACCGGCTCTCGAGTTTTCCCCACCAGGCGGCCGCCCGCATCATTCCCCCTGTCTGTGAGGTGGACAAAAGTTTTAACGAGGGATGGGTCAGAATCTCTTTTCTGGAAAAATCGGACGACATTACAACATCCCGGCCATGGGCCAGGTATAAAAGTGATTCACAGCACACCTGGGTCCGGTCTTTTTCATCGAACACCCTGAGATCGAGACAGACGGTCCGATGCGTTCCCGGCGGGGGATCCATGGGCATGAACAGGGCAAAAAAACAGGACCGGCTCTGTAAAAAAAGACCTTCTGAATATTCCAGCGTCCTGTCATCATTGCCGGACCTGTCCGAGAGAACGGCCCTGAAGCTTTTTTTGCATTTAATCATCAGGAAAAAACCCGGGGGAACCATCACCTGCCGGTTGCGGTCTGTTTCCCAGTCAAATATGATCACCCGGCTTTCCGTGCTGTTGAATACCCGGGTATTGAGATCACGGATATAGGCAACCGGATCATCTGCAAACTTAAGGGTATGGGCGGATTCATCAAATTCTCCAAGATCCCTGTACCCGTGGAACCAGGTATGCACTCTGAGCATCACAGCCTTGAGTTTCTGGATATACACCCTCTGGGGCATGCCTTTTTGAAGAGTCAGGTGTCCGGATTTCATGATGTCGGGATCTTCGGGATCATCTGAAAGAACCATGATTTCACCAGGGGCCAGTTTCACCTGGATACCGCCTGATTTTTGGGTCACGCGGACCTGTACGGAAGAGATCAGGTCATAAAGCTCACCGCCCATCAGGTTCACGGCTTCCGGCTGCCACGAAACAACGCAGGAAGAGTCACAGTCCAGGTTGATCAGAATCAGTACCTGTTTACAGTACACCGGATGATGACGGAACACGATAAGGGCATTGGACCCGGATGTATCTATAAATTCGATATCCGCCCCGGAAAAGAAAGCCGGATGGATCTTCAGCAAAAGGTTGAGGCGACTGATATAATCTACCTGGTTCTTCGAATTTCCCCAGTTCAATGTCGTGGCTTCATGGACATCTATTTTCTGGGCGGCAAACCATTCCAGGCCGTTTGCAAAGCCGAATCCGCCGCAGACAGACAACAGGGCGCTCAGCCCTGTGCGCATCCTGGCGTAACGGTGGGATACCGCTGCAAGTCGATTGTTGTCATGAGTTTCGGCATAATGAACAAAAGATCCGTAGCGTGAGGAGTCTTCGATCACCCCGGTCAGGTATTCGGTTATCCTGTCTGATTCGTACTGCTGGAAAAGTTCTGAATAGGCCCAGTTGAAATTGGCCTGGTTCATGATATCGCAGGTTGTTTCATAATGCCCCCCAAGACCTTCCAGCAAAAAAAGTGTCTCGGGATATTCGAGCCTGACACGGGCTACGATGTATTCCCAGGCCTCTTTTGGAATCATGTATCCGGCATCACACCTGAAGCCGTCCACCCCGCGCCTGCACCACAGGATAAAGATATTGGCCATGTACTGCCACAATTCTTTTTTTGTGTAATCCAGCCTTGTAAGGTCAGCCCATACAACACCCCAGGCACCGGGCTGTTCAATTTTACCGTCTTCACTCCTGACCAGCCATTCCGGGTGGCTTTCATGGATGGAGGCGGCCCAGCCGGTATGGTTGATGGCCATGTCCAGAAACAGGTATCCGTTATAGAAATGAACCATGTCCGCCAGTTCCATGAACTGTTCCAGCGGGGTTGCGGCAGGATCGAACCTTGCCAGCGCGGGATCGACGTCCGTAAAGTTCAAGGCGGCGTAGGGGCTGCCAAAACGCCCCATGCGGGCATATGTTGTGGGAGTGGGATGGATCGGAAGCAGATGGAGTATCCGGCAGCCCAGCTTTGTGAAAATAAAATGGATTTCCTGTTTCAAATCCCTGAATTTACCTGATTCTGGAATAACTGTATAACCCTTGTCATCGAGCTTGCGCACCATTGCAGAACACTCAGGACCCTCGGCTGATAAAGTCTTTGATTTGCCGAACTGGCGGACAAAGGCATTGTAGATAATATTGGCACAGCATGTACCGGCCGGCTCGACATTGAGGATGGAATTCTCTCCGCAGGGCCAGACCGGGGTGCCGGTTTTTTGGGGCAGAAAAAAACATTTTGCCTGGAAATGACCGGTTTCATAAAGGGGAAGCACGATCTCGAACCTGGTGCTGTTCATGGGGCGCATCTTTATGTCGTACCATCCCTCATCCAGTTTGATGTCATCATGTTCCACCCTGGCCAGGATTTCCCGCCGGGAGACAGCCGCCCGTCCCAGGTTGGTCCTGATAAAGGCACTGCCCTCATGGGGCAGCGACAATGTCAGGATGAACCGGACACAATCTCCGCAAAAATAGACACTTGTATTCCCCGGTGCCGGGGTTTGACAGACAGTCGGCAGTTGGGCCATCAGTATATCCTTAAGAATGAAACTATTTTATGAACGATGTTTCCACCCGCCCATCAGGTGGAGGTGAAGGTGAAAAATAATCTGGCCGCCGCCCTTTTCCACATTGAACAGCAGCTTGTATCCTGACCGGTCGATACCCTGTTCCCTGGCCATTTTCCCGGCCACTTCGAACAGCCTTGATATTATGGGCCTGTCCTGCGGGGTCAGGTCGTTGACGGAACGGATATGCCTGCGGGGTACCAGGAGCAGGTGTACCGGCGCGGCCGGGTTAATGTCCTTGAACACGACAAGCTCATCGTCTTCATATATAAAATGAGTATGTTCTTTTTTTTGAACAATACGGCAAAACAGGCAGTCTTCGTGCATTTTCAACCTCTTTTCATCATCCGATCCGGTCCAGTTCTTCCATCAGCCGCGTCATGGCGTGCCCGGCTCTTTCCTGTATGAACACATCGGTAATCTTGTCTGTATACCCGGATTTATACGGGTTGATTTCTATTATCCTGGCCCCGTTTTCACGGGCCATGAACGGAATCGTGTTGGCCGGCGCCACGGTTCCGGTGGTGCCGATCAGGATAAAACAGTCCGCCCGTCGTGCTTCTTCAAACGACAACGATCCTGCAGGTTCGGGGATCGGCTCCCCGAAAAAAATCACGTCCGGCTTCAACATGCCTCCACAGTGGCTGCAAAAGGGAGGGAGCACAGAAAGGTCTACGGTCTCTACGCCACAGGTCCGGTAACATTCGAGGCAGACCATTTTTTTCAAGGATCCGTGAAATTCATGAACCACCCGGCTGCCGGCATCAGAATGAAGATTATCGACATTCTGGGTTATTATGGCATGCAGCCTGTTTTCAGCTTCCATCCGGGCCAGGGCCAGATGGGCTTTGTTGGGACTGACCCGGCCGAACAGATCATAAAAAATCGTGCGGACCGCTTCCCAGGATTCTGCCGGGTGCTTGTTAAAATACCGGATATCAAATGTCTCGGGATCGTATTTGTTCCACAGGCCGTTTTCTCCGCGGAACGGCGGGATCCCAGATTCCACGGAAATCCCGGCACCGGTGAAACCCACGCATCTGGCAGACTGGCAGATAATCTCACAGGCTCTTTGATACATGGATATAATTCCCTCCTTATGTATGCAATCCTATACCAGGTCTATGGTTTCAAAACGGTTTGAGGCCAGATCGACAAGCAGCAGCTTGTTTTGAAGGACTCCGGGTTTTTTGGTCAAAACTTTCACGGCCTCGGACACCTGGATGGCACTGATCAGAACCGCGCAGAAAGAGAGGTTGCCTGTCTCGGTTTCAATGCCCCTGGAGGTGTCGCGGCTTTTTTCAGAATAAATTCTCTCGAATCCCGGGTCTCCTGGAAAAATGACTGTCACCTGTCCGGCAACTCCTGCAATGGCGCCGGAAACCAGTGGAATGGACAATTCGCAGGCGGCTTTTTGGAGGATGAACCGTGATTTGATGGTATCAAGGCAGTCCATGACAATGTCGACTCCCGAAATCAGCTCCCGGATATTGGATTCATCCATGAAAACCTCGTGGCATTTGCATGTGACCGTGGAATTGACTGCAGCGACCCGTGCTCCGGCGGCATCGACTTTCGGGGTGTCGACCAGGTGTTCCTGGCTGAGCAGCTGCCGGTTCAGGTTGCTTTTATCAAAACGGTCTCCGTCCACCAGCACCAGGTGGCCGACACCAGTGCGTGCCAGCATTTCACACACTCCGCCGCCAAGGCCCCCAAGGCCGATTATGGCCACACGGGATCTGCCAAGCGCCTGCTGATCCTTTTTTGACAGGGTGTTGAAATTCCTGATATAGCGTTCATCCATTTCTCTGCCTATGGATTTGCCTGTCATTCATCCACCCCCCACAGGCGGAAAAAGTCCGAGCCGGTCGTTGTTTTTCAGCTTGTAGTCCAGCGGCTGTATTTTTCCGTTGACAAAGACCAGTTTTACCTGGTCCACGGGAATATCGAGGTCACGGATCAATGATGCAATATCTGTCCCTTCTTCCACGGCATAGTCGTCATGGTGCTCAGGCAGACGGGAAGACAATGTGGCGAACAGGTTCAGATTAATCTTTATCATTTTGATATCGCTGCTTCTTTATGCTATGGTTGACAATAAAAGATTATACGGCATAATTAACTTTTTTTCCACCCAATTTCAATAAACGGGGGGTACATGAATTCAACCACGGACAGCAACCGTCCGGTACAGCAGATGGCAAAGGATCTTTCAACCTTTGCCATTGACAGGACGGATCTTAAAACACTTGTAAACAGTATTCCCGAAGAAACCGACCTGAACCGTAACACCATTGAATATGAATTGTCCATATTAAAAATTCTGTCCACAGGATGGGCAATTTCATTTTACCTTCCTGCAAGCGATCCAAAGAAGGCAGAACTTGCCAATAGTTACTGGACCCACATAAGGGATATCTCACACCAGATTTCAACCCTGGCACAGACCACCACCGGCCATGAGATCGATTACTTTGACATTCTCAAGCAGCGGCTGGACAACTACATGCAGGTGATGAAAAAACACACTGAAACAAAATCAGACCCTGCAGCGGTCATGGGCCCGGCCTTTGCCAGCGCCTGCAGTCATCCGGACGATGCAGTCGTGATTCTTATCGGAACAAAAATGTTTTCGTTGACCATGGGGGCGGTCAAGACATATATTGATGCAAGCAGACCTGAAACCGGGTCCTCAAAAACCATCAACTGAGAGGAGGTTGCCGATGAAACCAAGTGGACATGCAGTCATGAAATACCTGCTGTCAATTATCCTGCTCATCACATCAGCCGGGTGCGCAACCCCGGGCCAAAAATTCATCAACCTGGAATACTCATCCGATAAAGCCATGGAAAAACAAGGTGTCGTGGGTATAGCCTCCCTCGAGGACGCAAGGGAGAACGAAGGCCCGGGATATATCGGACACCGCATCCTTCTTGACAAGAGCCAGGAAACCTTTTTCGTACCGGGATTCAACCTTGCAGATACCCTGACCCGTGTGGTCACACAATATGTCGGCAGCCGCGGGTACGACACCCTCCCTGTCTCCTTTGAGCCTACACCCGAGGGAGTACAAAAAACACCGGCAGAAATGACATATCTTCTGACAGGAACAATCAACGCCTTTGAATGCGCGGCAAAGAAAAAGGCGGGCCGGACGACAATAAACATTGAAATGGACCTGTCCTTTGTCCTTGCGGATAAATCCAGCGGGGTGATCAAAACCATACCGGTTGCCCTTGAAACAGAAAAAATCGTGATGACATTTGATCTTGAAACAGTTGAAGAAATGATGAACCAGGCTCTGGCCGAAGTGCTCGAAAAAGCTTTGCCCTTTGCCGAATAATCTATAAGGACCGGGAAAAAACATGAAAAATGAGCCCGAATGGATTACCCCGCAACGGGCCGCGATCCTCATCGTGGATGACGAGCCCATGCTGCTGAGCCTGTTGAAGGAAACAATGGCCAGGACCGAGTATACCTGCTTTTTTGCCCGGGACGGGGAAGAAGCCCTGTCAATCATTTCCGAACATCCATGTGATGTTTTACTCACGGATGTAGACATGCCCAACTTGAACGGAATCGACCTGGCCCGGATCGTTTTAAAGGATTATGATGCCGATGTCATAGTCATGACTGGCCAGATCAGGTCTTATCAATATGATGAAATCATTTCACTGGGTGCCAGCGATTTTGTGGAAAAACCCTTTTCACCCAGGGAAATCATCCTGCGCATCAGCCGGGTGCTGCGGGAGAGAACCCTGAGACAGGCAGCCGAAGATGCCCATGCCGCGCTCAAGGAATCCTATATCGATTCCATCCACCGCCTTGTCATGGCCGCGGAATACAGGGACGAGGACACCGGGGATCATATCATAAGAATCGGACGTTACTGCCACCTTCTTGCCCGGAAAATCGACCTGTCCCCACAGTTTGTAGATGATATCTATTATGCATCTCCAATGCATGATATCGGTAAAATCGGCATCCCTGACAAGATTCTTTTAAAACCCGGAAAGCTTACCCCGGATGAATTTGATGTCATAAAGACCCATACACGAATCGGCGCCCGGCTTCTGTCCGAATCCAAATCCAGGATCCTGCAGCTGGCCATGGAAATCGCACTGAACCACCATGAAAAGTTTGACGGCACCGGGTACCCCAACGGGCTCAAAGGGCAGGATATTCCGGTCTCAGGCCGGATCTGCGCCATTGTCGACACCTTTGACGCATTGACATCCAGGCGGCCCTACAAAGTGCCGTATCCTTTTGACGTCACACGGGACATCATGGCAAAGGAACGGGGAAAACAGTTCGACCCCGACATCCTTGACGCTTTTCTTGAACATTACTCCGCATTTACCGCAATCAGGGAAGAGACAGGTGATCTGGATGACGATGTCCTCGCCCGGTTTTTTCTTAGCGAACGGGACTTGCAGGCATGAATCAAGTGCACCGCCAGGGCACATTTTCCAGGCTGCCCCGGATTTTACAGGCAATCATTTACACCAATGGAGCAATTTTCGCCTTGAGCCTTCTGTTCAGCGGCAGCCGGATACATCTTTCCATGAATCCCCTCGATGCGCTTGCACCTGCCACCGATGTGCTCAGATTCCTCGGGGCCTCGGGCACGGGTGCCGTCAAAATGGCTCGATGGGATATCTGGTGGACATTCATAAATGCCAACTGGCTTCACGGCAGTCTCCTCCACCTGGTTTTCAACATGATCGCCCTGTCACAGATCGCTCCTTTGGTTATCCTGGGATACGGCCGCTATAGAATGATCACCATTTACACGCTTTCGGGCATATGCGGTTTTTTCCTTTCCTACAAGGCCGGCATATTTTTGACCGTCGGCGCCTCGGCCGGCATCTGCGGTCTTATCGGTGCCGCCCTGTTTTTCGGTAAAACCGAAAAAGGACCGACCGGAGCCCTCATTTACAGGCAGACAATGGGCTGGGTGGTCAGCCTGGTCCTTATCGGTTTTTTCATTCCCAACATCAATAACTGGGGACATGGCGGCGGTATGGCAGGAGGATTAATTCTGGGATGGCTTTTGAAAACCGACCGGAACCGAAAAGAAAACGTCGTGGACAAAGGGATGGGCATCGCTCTTTTGTGTATCACCGCATTTTTTCTGGGACAGCCGCTGCTGTCTGCCTTTGCTGCAGTGTTCTAACCTGTCTGACACGGTAATGTGTCTATCCACCCTGTTTTACACAATTTTTACAAACCAGCCTTGCATTGCAGCAGGATCTCCTTTATATGATCCGTTATGAAAAAACAATGGACCAAAATAGCCATTGTCGGAATGTCCTGCATTTTCCCCGGTGCCGGCAGCACCGGCATTTTCTCGGGCAACCTTAAAAACAAGAAATCTGCCATCATCCCGGTACCCCGCAGCCGCTGGACCATCGAGCCTGACCGTGCCGTGGACAAAACAGGCATGCCCGACCGGGCGGTTTCGGACCGGGCAGGCCTTCTTACCGGTTTCAGCTTCGACCCTGCCGGTTTTGCCCTCCCCCCTTCGCTGCTGACCGGACTCGACCCAGTACTCCAGCTGAGCCTGGCCGCAGGAAGAGACCTGATAGACACCTTAAGCGTGCAAGATGAGCTGCGAAAGCGGACCGGCATCATCCTGGCCGCGATCTCACTGCCGACGGACCAATGTTCCCGCTTTGCCTGGGACCTTTTGTGCAGGGGAAAACAGACACGGCCCACGGCTGCTGAAACCCTGGGCATGGGCATTGTATCTCTTCCGGCCGCCCTTACGGCAAGAGCCCTGGGACTTAAGGGAGGATGCTTCACCCTCGATGCTGCCTGCGCTTCCTCTCTGGTGGCCGTCAAACTGGCATGCGATCATCTTGTCGCTAAAAAGGCGGACATGATGATCGCAGGCGGTGTTTCCCGGCCGGATTCCCTGTATACCCAGATCGGGTTCACCCAGCTGTCCGCATTGTCTCCATCGGGCCGGTGCGCCCCATTCGACCGGACGGCGGACGGACTCGTTGTCGGGGAAGGGGCGGGCATGGTGGCGCTCAAACGCCTTGAAGACGCAATCGATGCCCATGATACCATTTTCGGTGTCATAACGGGAGCCGGTGTATCCAACGACCTTGAAGGCAGCCTGGTGACACCGGCATCCGAAGGGCAGAAAAGGGCCATGCAGCAGGCATACGGCCACGCCGGATGGACCATCGATGATTTACAGTACATGGAATGCCACGGATCCGGTACCCCTGTCGGTGACCGTGTCGAACTATCTTCCATCCAGGCCATGATCGAACAGGCCGGGGCAAAAAAAGAAGGAAAAGCAGGACTTTGCATAGGTTCTGTAAAATCCATGATCGGCCACCTTTTGACAGCTGCCGGCGCAGCCGGCCTGATCAAGACCCTGCTGGCCCTCAACCAGCGTTTCCTGCCGCCCTCGTTGAATTTTTCATCTCCTTTACCCGGCAGCATACTTTCAGGACCGCTTGTCCATGTCCAGACCGAACCGGAAGACTGGAAGGTACCGTCTTCTGATACCACGCGAAAAGCCGGCATAAGCGCCTTTGGATTCGGCGGCATAAATGCCCATATCCTTGTCGAAGAATTTGAAAAAGATGCCCGGATCCATGCTCTCTCTTTTCCCGGGGAGCCGGCACCTGCTTCTTGTGACTGCGCAATAGTGGGCATGGGTGTGATATCTCCTCCAGCCGAAGAGCTGGATATATTCAAAGACCTTGTGTTCAAATCCATAAAAGGACAGACCGCGCTGCCCGGCAAACGGTTCAGGACCGCCGGGATCCATGACGGATTTGAAAAGCTTGGATTCTATTTTAAAAAAATAGTTACCTTTCCAGGGGAATTTCACATTCCACCCAACCAGCTCGATGATATCCTGCCCCAGCACATCATCCTTCTCAAGGCCGTAAACCAGGCCCTTGCCGATGCCGGTATAGCGGCCCGGCCCCTTGAAAATGAATTGCCGCGCACCCGGTTCGGTGCTGCGGCCGGTATTGAATTTGACTTCGGAGCAACCGACTTCCATCTCCGCTGGAAGGCAGAATGCCTGGACAAAACCCTGATAGACGATATCGCCCCTCCCCTGACCTTCAACCGTACCCTGGGTGCCCTGGGCGGGATGGCTGCCTCACGCCTGGCCCGTGAATTCAAAATCGCAGGTCCCTGCTTCACCCTGTCCGCCGGATCTGTTTCAGGGATCAAGGCCATAGAAACCGGAATCTTATCACTGCAGGCCTTTGAAACCGATGTTTTCATCAGCTGTGCCGTGGACATGGCCTGCGATGTCAGGCAGTTTGTGCTGAACGACACAATCCATCCCTTTGATACGGCCCCTAACCGGATACCTGCATCTGAAGGCGCCGGAGCACTGGTTTTAAAGCGACTTGACCAGGCAATCGAGGATGGCGACCGGATTTACGCGGTTGTAAAGGGAACAGGCGGCAGATCAGGCGGCGAACTGGCACAGGAAGTATCTTGTGATACACGGATACTTGAGCAGCGCTGCCATGAAAGCCTTGAATCGGCAATCAACGAGGCTTGCACAACACTTCATGACATCGGGCTTTTCGAGACAGGCCCGGTATTTTGGGACAACAGTGAACACAATTTTTTGACAAAAGCCCTGAAAGACTCCCCTTCCCCTGCCTTTACAATGGCCGCATCCGCCGTGGGCGATGCCCGTACCGCTTCCGGGATTTTTTCTATCATTTCAGCCAGCCTGCACCTGTATCACGACAGGCTGCAGGGTTCCGGAAAGCAGGCCGCAGTTTCCTCGTTATCAACTGACGGAGCATGCTGTCATGCCATCCTGGAACAGTATCATACCAAAGCGGCCCATATTCTGCAGGTTGCAGACAAAATCTCGATACCGGGGAAAAAGCCTCAAAAGACTCCTGGTGAACCGGTCCTGCTCAAACCTTGCCGGGCACCGATTCCTGAAGCTGTTTTCAACCGGCTGAATCCCGGATCTTTTTCCGGTTTTTCCAAAAGCCCGTCCCTTACGGGAAAACAAAAGCCCGGGATAACCCCCCGGACAATTGCCGCCACGGCAAAGGCCACGGCCGATGCCCACGAGGCTTTTCTTGAATTTACACACAACAACCTCAAGGCCCTGGAGGCCCAGTTCAATGCATTGACCAGATTACAGCAGCCCGGAGGAACACCTGAGCGTTACGCCCGAAAAGAGCCGGTCCTGTTCGACAGGGCCCAATGCCTGGAATTTGCCACCGGCCGGGCAGGATCGGTTTTAGGGCCCGGGTTCGATATAATCGACACCTACCCTGTACGGGTCAGGCTGCCGGATGAGCCCCTGATGCTGGTTGACCGCATCCTGGATATTCAGGGCGAAAAATGCGGCATGACCTCAGGAAAAATTGTCACACAGCATGATGTCCTTGAAGGGGCCTGGTATCTTGACGGCGGCCGGGCGCCGGTGTCCATTTGTATTGAAGCCGGCCAGGCCGACCTGTTTTTATGTTCATGGCTCGGAATCGACCACGTGGTCAAGGGCAATCGAAGATACCGGCTCCTGGATGCCAAAGTGACTTTTCACAGGCCCCTGCCAGTTCCCGGTGAAACCATTGAATACCATATAGAAATTGACCGGTTTCTCAAACAGGGAGATATCTATCTGTTTTTTTTCCATTACAAAGGATATATCGACCAGACCCTTTTTATCTCGATGCGGGACGGGTGCGCCGGATTTTTCACGCCCGAAGAGACTATGAGTTCCGGCGGTATTATCCTGAAGGCCCAGGACAGGGCAAAAGTGACGGATCAAAAAAGAGCCCGGTTTTTGGTCCCGGTAGAAAAAGAGTCTTATACACAAGAACAGGTTGAGGCTTTGCGCAAAAAAGATATGGGTTCTGCATTCGGCAAATTGTTCATGAACAGGCGTGTGTCTGAATCCATTGCCCTGCCCTCCGACAAGATGCACCTGATTGACAGGGTACTTGAACTCGACCCGGGAGGCGGGCGCTACGGCCTCGGATTCATAAGCGCCGAAGCCGATATAACGCCGGACAAATGGTTTCTTACCTGTCATTTTATCGATGACAAAGTCATGCCCGGTACCCTGATGTATGAATGCTGCGCCCATGCACTGAGAATCTTCACCCAGCGTATCGGCTGGATCAGTGAAGACAGCCGGGTGTATTACGACGTGATCTTGAACAATGAAAGTGATTTGAAATGCCGCGGACCGGTGACCCCGGATACCCGCAAAGCCCGCTACGATATTGAAATAAAACAGATCGGGTATAATCCTGAGCCCTATGTCATTGCAGATGCCCACATGTTTGCAGACGATCTGCAGATTGTACATTACAGGGACATGGGCCTGACACTCAGGGGCATTACCCAAAAAAAACTGGAACTTTTCTGGAGTCAACCATGAAATATTCAAATGTTTTTATTGAGTCTTTCGGCTATGAGCTGCCCTCAAAGGTCGTCACCACTGCTGAGATCGAAGAAAAACTCTCCCCGTTTCTCGATACCGCAGGGTTTGAAAAAGGTCACATCGAAACCCTGACCGGTATTTCAGAACGAAGGTACTGGGACCATGATCACACCCTGGCCGAATACGCGGCCGCAGCCGGGGAAAAAGCCCTTGAAGAGGCCGGAATATCCGCCCGCGACATAGGCGCCCTTGCGTTCTGCGGTGTCTGCCGGGACGGATTTGAGCCGGCCACCTCCTGTGCTGTTGCCAGCCACCTGAACCTGGGTCCTGACACTCATGTCTTCGACGTCTCCAACGCCTGCCTGGGGATGATAACAGGAATGGTCCACGTGGCCAACGAGATTGAGCTGGGCCATATCCGGGCCGGCCTTGTGGTGTCATGTGAAACAGCCCGCCAAATTGTGGATTCCACCATTGATGAAATCAACCGGATAAAAAGCATTCCGTTTTACAAACAGGCCGTGGCCACCATGACAGGCGGATCAGGTGCCTGCGCAGTCCTTCTTACGGACGGCACCGTCGGCAGGCGCGCAAAAAACGGCCACCGGATCGACGGGGGAGTGATACACAACGCCATCGATCACCATGGCCTTTGTCACTGGGGTTTTGAAGAAAAAGGCATGCCCACCGGCTCCAGGGTGATCATGCGCACCAATGCCCAGGGCGTTCTGGAACATGGCATAGACCTGGTGGTCAAATCCTTTGAAATATTCAAGGACAGGTTCAACCTGCCGGACGACAAACCGGATAAATTCATAGGGCACCAGGTAGGGGCCATCCATCACCAGAAATTCTACCAGGCACTGGGAGTTGACATGAAAAAAGATTTTTCGACATTCAAATTCCTGGGCAACGTGGGAACGGTCTCACTCCCCATCACCGCCGCCCTGGCCGATGAACGAGGTTTTCTGCAGCAGGGGGATTATGTTGCATTCATAGGAGTCGGCAGCGGCTTGAACTGTTATATCATGGGGATTGAGTGGTAATGGAACAAAATTCTTTTTTTCAGGCGAATACCGGCAGCTTCAAGCACCTGTATCCTTTCACCTCCAGGTACCACACCATTGACGGTCACCGCATGCATTACGTGGACGAGGGAAAAGGAAAACCCGTGATCATGATTCACGGCAACCCAACCTGGTCCTTTTATTTCAGGACCCTGATCAGCGGCCTGAAAGATGAATACCGGGCCATTGCCCCGGACCACATAGGTTGCGGGCTGTCTGACAGGCCCGGAACCCGAAGCTATGATTATACGCTGCAGTCACGGGTCAGGGACCTGGATGCCTTTATAGATCACCTGGGCCTGATAGATAAAATAACCCTTGTGGTCCATGACTGGGGGGGGATGATAGGCCTGGCATGGGCGGTGGACCACCCGGAACAAATTGACCGGCTGGTGATCACCAATACCTCAGGGTTTTTTCTCCCTGGAGACAAGTCACTGCCCCTGAGCCTGTGGATGGTTAAATACCTGCCTTTTTTTGCTGTTCCCGCGGTTCTCGGCCTGAATCTCTTTGCCCTGGGAGCCGCTTACATGTGCACGGAACGAAGACTGGACAAAGATGTCAAAAAGGGCCTGCTGGCCCCGTACAACAGCTGGAAAAACCGGATTGCCGTCCTCAGGTTCGTACAGGACATCCCCTTGTCTTCCAGGGACAGGAGCTTTGGTATTGTCCACCATGTGGACACTTCCCTTTCAAGGCTTTCAGACATCCCAATGCTCTTTTTGTGGGGAGCAAAGGATTTTGTTTTCGACACCGGTTTCTTAGATGAATTCCGCCGCCGGTTCCCCTGGTCAAAGACCCATGTATTCCATGATGCCGGTCATTACCTGTTTGAAGACAAACCTTTTGAGACTCTGGACATAGTCAGGCGGTTCCTTTCGTGACCATTATTCTTTTTTTGACTTTTTGCCATGGGTCGGGTAATTAGTACTTATGTTCAACGCCATCAAAAAAAAAATCGGCAACCCGAAAAAAATCATCATTGCCTTTTTGATCTGTGCAGCGGCAGCAGTTGCCGGCGGAGTCACCTATTATCTTTATTTTTCCGGTGATGACGAACAGCCCGTGTATACCCCCCGGGATCTTGAACACATTGACCTGCCGGATGAAATAATGAAATTTTGCTTCAATCACATGCCCGACAGTTACAGGAATTTGCTGACTGTAAACACGACTGTCCGGCAAATCGACAAAGAAACGGCCCGTATCCAGGCCATTGCGGCCAAATTCCCGGAACAGGAAAAAATCACTGACAGGGAACTGAAAACATGGGACAAAGCCCGAACGACACTCGTGTCCGGGACATCGAAAGTTGAATCCATGATAAAGGATATCTATGTGCTGTACATGGTAAACCCGGACCAGGGGATGGCTGCCATTGAATCCGGTCAAAGTGATATAAACGACAGACTTAACGAGGCCCTTGCACCCGCGCTGGAACTGACCCGGACCCTCCCGCCCCCGGATGAGCCTCCCAGCGGCATTTTCCAGAAAACCCGACAACTGATCTCAAATATACTGCCATGAAATCCTGTATCAATATCGCTTTCGGCCTTAAAAAATCAGCAGCCGATTTTCCTTATAAACGCGCGGTTGTCGTTCCCGAAAAACGGAATAAAGACAACCAGGTCCTGTACAGCCAGCTGACCTTTGCCCAGCTGGACAGAAAGTCGGATCAACTGGCCTTTGGACTTGAAAAGGCCGGTATCCGAAGGGGCATGAGGACCATTTTGATGGTCACGCCGGGAATGGACTTTTTCATACTGGTTTTTGCCATGTTCAAGACAGGGGCGGTACCTGTGGTGGTCGATCCCGGCATGGGCATCAACCGGATGCTGATGTGTTTGAAACAGGGCAGGCCCACCGCCTTTATCGGTATAGAAAAAGCCCACCTTTTGAGAAAATTGAAGCCGGGCTTTTTCAAATCCGTTTCAATATGGATCACGGCAGGCAGAAGATGGTTCTGGGGCGGCAGCACTCTTCGGCAACTGATGATGGATACGACAGATGAATATCCCTGCGCCGAAACTGCACCGGATGAAACAGCGGCCATCGTCTTTACAACCGGCTCAACAGGTCCTGCAAAGGGGGTGGTGTATACCCA
>CAYNHL010000045.1:0-24714 GCA_964397015.1 uncultured Desulfobacterales bacterium
TCTCTTTCAAGACCCGCTTTTCTTCTTCACTGACCAATTTTCAAAGATCAAAAAATTCTCAATATCTTTCCAAGAGAACTCAAAGAGAATACATGATCGAATTCAGTTTGTCAATCAGTTTATCATTGAAAATCAAAAAATTTCTTGAAAGGATTTTAGTCTTCGGCACTTTTGTTTTTTTTCAACACAAGCCCCTCGGGCAGGCCCTCTCCGAACTGGCTGCGGTGCTCGCTTTCCCTGATCCGGACTTTTTCATTTACCAGGCGGACAAGTTCCGGGCCGGCATTTCTGCCTTCAAGCCATTTTGTCAACATCTCAGCCTGGCCCGTGTCCAGGTCACGGGTCCGGTCGCCTGTCATGCGACCCATCTGTGCAAGAGCAGTCTCCGGCTGGTCATCTTCAGGCCATTTCATTTTAAAAAGCCGCTTCATCCAGTTAAAAACCTCCCCTGGCGGAACCACCCTGTCGTTTGACCCGTAAAGCAGTTCCCTTGCACCCAGGCGTGACAATACCCAAAGAAAATGCCTGCCGTTTTTTCCCGGCACCAGGTGGGTGAAAACAAAGCGGGCCAGTGCGATTTTGTCCTTGACCAGCAACCGTTCCATATTGGCCATGGCCATCCACATTTCAGACCATTCCTGTGGAGAAATCTTTATCTTGTCGTTTTTTTTCACCATCAGTTCAGAAGAAACGTTCTGAAAAAACTGCCGCTGCTGCCCGGCCTTCAGTCCGCCGGCAATCCGCCGCATGAATATCCACCATTCAAGCCGGTTCTGTTTTGATTTTTCAAACACTGGGCCGGAAAGGTAAACCTTCCATATTTTTTTTATCCGGTTTTCATCAAATGCATCCCCGAACCCGGGCCGCATGCAGAACCCTGTCAGGTTAAGCCAGCGGGCTTCGTGAACAGCCGACTTTTCGCGGGTCTCCCGCATATCGAGCAACGTGTCTGCAACTGTTCTCAAAAAGCTCATGGGCCACTTGCCCTTGCCCCGGCCTGTGGTTTTTTCCACCGCCCGGACCACCTGGTTGATTTCTGCCTCATCTTTTGTGCTGGCTAAAAAAACCCTTCTGATATGGTCATTCGCCTGTTCTATCAACTCGCTGTCAAATATATCTGTCTGAATTCCGCCCGTCGCAGGGACTGAATCACGCAGCTGAAAATGCAGCGCCCACTGGTGATCACTGACCCTGGACCTGCAATTCATGGCCAAGGTTCCCATTTCGGTGTATTGCGCTTCAATGGAGACCGGGATCAACCTGGTCGTCTCCTTTTTGCCAAAATTTATAACAGTCCGGACAGGAGGCATTGGCGTCAATGTCCCGTCTATGTCAACCACGGTACCGGCTTTATCTCCTGAGCGGTAACTGGAACTGTATACATCAAAGCTTACCGGCTGATTGGTCCTCACTTCGAATTCATGATCACAAAGCTCGATGTGTGATCCTTCATCCAGCCCCCGCTCCACAAAACAGACCGCCTTTGGAGGTTCCACTTCTTTTGTGGACACCTTTATATAATAACCCCTGGGACTGCCTGATCCGACCCGGACCCCCATACCCTGCTTGACCAGCCCATAATATGACGCACCGATGCCTACGGCCAGATAAGGCAGGTTATTCTCCAGAATGGACGGGCCCTGGCCTTGTTCGCACCCGTAATACTCACAGATCACCTCCCGGATTCTCTCCTGGATCATCCCGGGTTTCAGCGTTCCCCCGTTAAAGAGGATATAATCGGGTACCGGATCGTTCCTTTGTGAAAATGCCCTGATATCCTGGCGGTGTTTCTCAAGAAAATGTATGAGGTGCCGGGTGATGGCTGTATCTTTTTCATACAGCAGCCCCCCCTCCCCCATTTCCTGTCCCTGTTCGGCCGGGTATGCCTTGCCCGGCTCGACAGGCGTGAAAAATCTATTCATCAAAACCTGTTCCAGGTCTTCATATGTCAGGTCCGCAGCCAGGGTTCCCGCGATCAGGGAGCGCCCTTCGCCCTTTAGTGTAATGCGTACCGCTTTATCCTGTTTTTCAAGCAGCCTTTCCTTGGCACCACGACACCTGTGACACAGGGTTTTCAGCTTGTCAGCCGACAGTTTCGTTTTTGTCTTGAACCGTGATTCGACAAGTCCGGCCAGCGCAAGATCGATGTTGTCTCCACCCAAAACAAGGTGATCACCGACCGCCACCCTTTCGAACCGGGGAGTGCCCCGGGACGTCTTCAAGGTTATCAGGCTGAAATCTGTAGTGCCGCCTCCTACATCACAGACCAGGATCAACTCGTTGAGCCCCACTTTTTCATGCCAGTTACCCTCGTGTGCGATCAACCAGGAATAAAATGCGGCAAGCGGCTCTTCAAGCAGAATCACCGAATTACCGAATCCTGCTTCAAGGGATGCTTTCAATGTCAAATCCCTGGCTGTTTCATCGAACGATGCCGGCACGGTAATCACAACGGCCTGGTTTTCCAGAAAAAGGTCTTCGTCTTTGATATAATAATTCCAGGCCCGGCGGATATGCTTCAGATACTGTGCTGTGGCAGTGACCGGCGACACTTTTTCCACCCCGCCTGCGCCCCAGGGCAGAATTTTTGCCTCCCGGTCCACACCCGAGTGACAAAGCCAGCTCTTGGCGGAAGATACGAGCCGGGATGGAATCTGTGCGCCATGATCACGGGCGAATACACCGGCAAACCTGTCATGGGATTTTTTCCAGGGATGACGCAGCGATTCCTTTGAAATATCATATTCTCCCGGAAGGTACAAAAAAGAGGGGAGCATATCGGACCGGGTAAACTCCCCGGGACCGGTCAGCTGAGGGATATTGAATATCGTTATGGCCTCTTTTTTCTCCATGTCCTGGCGCAAAAGGCCTTCCTTGGACATTTTCCTGAGATCTACACAGGATACCGCGCAATTGGTGGTTCCAAGATCGATCCCTATCACAAAAGGTTTATCTGGCAGCTCCAAACTATATACTCCTCGCGGACCGGCCCCTGGTTCCAATCCTGGTGTTTTTCAGGTTGCTGAACCCGCATGCGGGACGGGTCATTGAATTTCGATTTCAGCCGGGGCGATCACAGAGGCATCCCGGACATCAAAAAGCCTTGGGACCCCTTTTTTACCTGCGCGCCATCCCCTGTGCTTTACAATACCTGTAAAAGGGGGATCACCGGCAACGTTCCCCACCAGCCTGATCTTTTCCATGTCAAATCCGGGCTCGATGGTAACCTGTGCCCCTTCTTCAAGATCATGCAGCGGCCTGGGATCGATATATTTTTTCATGGCTTTCGAGCAGTCTTCATGTATGCTTCTGACCGCCGCCCCAATCTGCTCATCCTCATACAATGAAAGATCTTCCTGGAAAAAATCAAGAAGGCGCCCTTCTCTCTGCAGCACGGAGATATTATGCAGAAAGACACGCTGCTTTCTTTCCTGTTCCAGGCGCTGCTCAATACCATCCTTTGACGATCCTGATTTTTCCGGTCCGCCTGTTTCGGCCTGCAGATCCCTGTCCACCATCTGGGAAACAGGGATGGTCAAAACCGCCCAGAGCACCGCACCGCCGGCAGCAAACAGGCATACAAGGGACGGCAGAACATACAGAAAATAATTATCCTTCATCCAGTCGAGGCTTTCATACATCCTGCCTGTAAATCCATCCGGGGGCACTGCAACCCGGTCCGGTTCCAGGTTGCCGGCAACCCAGTCCAGCCCCAGGTAAAAAAGGAAGCCGGCTATGGCTGCATATACCATCACGACAATCATTGTGACTGAAAATAGCTTTCTTGAATACTGTTTTGATGCGCCCAACTGATGCCTCCTGCCTGCCTGCAATTAAAAAAATTAAAGGGCCATGCAGCTGCTTCATGCTGCATGGCCCTCAATAATAATACAATTTTTCAGATATTCAAGAAAAAGCTTTCATAAGGTCAGTCAGTGACTGTAATCATGTCCTTGTTGGCCTCATAAGTTTTCTCCCCGATTCCCTTTACGTTCATTATATCTTCGGGCCGGCTGAATTCCTGCTCGCTGCGGTACTCAATAATCCGGTCAGCATACTTCTCCCCGATATATTTGAGTGTCATCAATTCTTCTTTTGTAGCCGTGTTGATATTGACCTTGTGATCAGCCGCGCCTGCCGGCACGCCCCATGATGCTAAAAGCAGGGCGACGACCAAGGCTGTAACTGCTTTTTTTACCTGGTTCATTATTTGACTCCTTTATGTGATTATAATTAGTGTACAACAATCCATAACCCCTGTACAAAGAGGGGCTTAACAGGCGAGCATGCTCATTGCTTTAAAAAGCATTCACACAATAATATCGCAAAAGGAGAAAGTCAACAAAAAAAATCAGAGGATACCAGCCTCAAAATCGTCTGATTCCCATTCTTCAAGGTATGAATGAACAGACGCAGCAGAATGTGCTGGTGACGATGGTGCAAGCAGTACATACCCCATCACCCCGATCCTGGATGCCAGCGCGGAAAAAAAGATTTTTTCAATATCCTCAGCACATTGATGATCCGTTCCGGGCAGCAGGTGACGGGTCAGGTATCCGACCGGGGTAAATATATCGCTTTTTGTGACCGCCCATTCATCACAGAAATTTTTTATCCGCCAGGGCGCAAGGATATCAGGATTTTTCACCCTAATTTTGCGGGGATTGAACGGTGCTTTGACAAAGGCCATTCTGCGTTGATCAAACTGCATCAGCTCTTTTAAAAGAGCATGAATATCATCGGCAAACAACCATTCTTCATCAGCCAGCAATACCGGAGGAAATTCCCGGCTGGTCAGAGCATATTTGAACGGCCCTCTATTCTTCCAGAACTCTTTGAACTTTGATGAATTCTCAAGAATTTTACGTGTAACGGCAGGAGTGTCCATATCACTGTCGATTTACCCTGAATCAGGATACTTTGTCAACACCGTGATTGATTTTCTGCCCTGTTCAAGGTTTTTTTCTTGACAAAAAGGCATGGTGTTTGTTAACCTCGCGTTCCAAATATGGTTAACGAATCAAATGACATAAAATCAGGCATTCTTGAAATCCTTTTCCGGAATGAGGGCCGCCCGGTTTCCGGGGAGCTGCTCGGCCAAAACCTGGGTATCTCACGGGTGGCAGTATGGAAACATATAAAGGCCCTGACCGCCCTGGGTCATGATATACACTCATCTTCCACCGGGTACCTGCTGGCCGACCCTCAAAACCTGCTTTTGCCCTTCTGCTTTCCAGACCCGTACCGGCAGAGGATTTTTTTCGAGCCGGTCGTTGAAACAACGATGGACACGGCCAGGCACCTTGCCCTGTCCCGGTCCGCCCCCCACATGGGGGTGGTGGCAAGTGACCGGCAGACCCGGGGGCGCGGCCGGCTGAACCGCCAATGGGTATCTGAAAAAGGGGGCCTGTGGTTCACCATTATCCTGTTTCCCGACATTCCCCCGGCCCACGCACACATTTTCAACTTTGCGGCATCGCTTTGCCTGGTTAAAGCCCTGAAAAGTCTCTATGACATCCAAATAAGTGTCAAATGGCCCAACGATCTTCTGGCGGGAAAAAACAGAAAGCTGTGCGGCCTTTTGTCCGAAATGGAGACCAGGTCGGATATAATCCGTTTTCTGACCATCGGCATAGGGCTCAACGTCAACAACAACCCGTCGCTTCACGAAGCGCGCGCCGTCTCCCTGAAGGACCTGCTGGGCAGACCTGTTTCGCGCAGACAGATCCTGCTTGAGTTCCTGGTTGAATTTGAACACTGCCTGGATACTTTAAATCCCGGCAGAATCATCGATGAATACAGACAGCAGACATCCACCATCGGCCGGCATGTCCGCATCGAAACCTTTGATACAGTCATCGAAGGTCTTGCTACAGACGTGGATGAAAACGGGGCACTGAAAGTCCTGACACAGGACGGCCTCCTCAAACCAATTATTTACGGAGACTGTTTTTACACAGAGTGACAAAATGGAACATTCACAAAACTTGAGATTAATGGTCCGGACAGCATTGTTCATCGCACTTATCATTGCAGGGGCCTATATTGCCATCCCCATCGGACCTGTCCCCATTGTCCTGCAGAACATGTTCGTACTCATGGCCGGTATTGTACTGGGACCGGTCTGGGGCCTTGTCTGCGTTGGAACATACCTGTTGATCGGCCTGATGGGACTTCCGGTCTTTGCCGGCGGGATGTCCGGTGTCGGGCGTATTTTCGGCCCTACCGGCGGATACCTGATCGGATATCTCCCCGCAGTCTTTATTACGGCAATTGTATCACGGCAGCTTAAAAACACGGTGGCTGGAAATGTCCTGGCCCTGATAGCCGGCACTGCCATTATCTATGCCGCGGGCGTACCCTGGCTCAAGGTTGCCATGGGCCTGTCCTGGAAAAAGACCCTGGCTGCAGGGATGTTCCCTTTCCTTATAGGAGATGTTCTCAAGATCGCGGCCACCGCCATCATAGTCAGGAAGCTGTCTTCGGTTTTCAATCCTCCGGGGACCCGTCCGTGACCTCTCCTGTTATTTCCATAGACAGCCTGAACCATACCTATCCTGATGGCCGAACAGGACTGGCTGGTATTAACCTGACAATCATGAAAGGTGAATTCGTGATCCTGGCCGGGCGCAACGGCAGTGGAAAAACCACTCTTTTAAAACATCTGAACGCATTGATTCCTTCGGACAGGGTCCGCATATGCCAAAAATCGGCCTCCCGGCACCCGAGAGAGGCCACTCGCCGCGTGGGAATGGTTTTCCAGGATGCAGACATCCAGATTGTGTCCGATACCGTGTATGACGATGTAGCGTTCGGGCTTGAGAACCTCAAGGTCCCACGAAAAGAGATCCATGCCAGGGTCGTGAACCAGCTTGCGGAATCCGGCATCTCCCACCTGAAAGACCGGCACCCGTCCACCCTTTCGGGCGGGGAAAAACGCAAGCTCGCTCTTGCAGGCATAATGGTCATGAAGCCGGAGATCCTGGTATTTGACGAACCGTTTTCAAACCTTGATTTTCCGGCTACCGGAATGCTGGTATCCTTGATCGAAACCCTTTGTGCCGCAGGTCATACAATAGTGATAGCCACCCATGACATTGAACCTGTCATGACCATGGCCGACCGCCTGATCATCATGGAAAACGGGAAGATCATGGCAGACGGTGCCGTTCATTCCCTTCTGAACCAGCTTGAACTCCATGGCATCAAAAACCCCTGCGCCGTCACCACCTGCCGGAAGACAGAGCCTTGACAGCACCTGCAGCATTCACCTATCACCCCGGCCGGTCATTGCTCCACCGGCTCGATGTACGGTACAAGTTTGTACTGTTGTGCGGGTTCAGCCTCTGTATCCTTTATGCCGGCATTATTTCCATTATTGCCTGCCTGCCGCTTTTCTTCTTACTGTTTCTCAGTATCAGGTACCCTCTGTTCAAGGCACTCATGGAGATCAAGCTGTTTTTACTGCTGATCGGAATGGTATTTTTTGTCCGGGCGGTTTCAATACCGGGCACCCAAGTATGGTCAGGCCCAGGTTTTTCAATCACAGACCAGGGAATTCTGGACGGATTCACCGTTGCCGGCCGTTTTTTCCTGCTTCTCATGGCAGGACTTCTATTTTCTGTCACAACCCGGCCGGGACAGGTAAAAGGTGCTGTACAATGGCTTTTACGGCCCGTACCGTTTATCCCGGAAAAAAAAATCGGGGTGATGATCGGTCTTTCATTTGGATTCCTGCCCATCATTCTAAAACAGTATCATGACATAAAGGATGCCCAGAACGCAAGGTGCGCCCAGATGCGGCGCAACCCTTTAAAAAAGGCAATATACCGCAGCGTGCCCCTGCTGGAAAAATCATTCCGCTCGGCTGACCATCTGGCAATGGCAATGACGGCCAGGTGCTACAACGAGGACCGGACCGATCCTGAATTCAGCAGGTCCGGACGGGAACTGCCGGTATTGATCTTTGGCATTCTTGTCTGTGTGTTGATTCTCATTTTTTAACTCAACAGGTCAACTTCCGGACTTCATCGGTGATAATTACCATTTGGTAACCCGACACTATATATATTGATCCACGGAATGTTTTCATGTAGGCTGGGCACTCACAATCGGGTTGCATTACTATTTTATACATGATAGATAAAGTCATAAAAATAATATGGTAACTGCAACCGCTTCAATCGAGGAGTGCCCATGATGCACCGGAAAGACAACGTCCCCGGATCTCCCTCACTGGATCTCAGGGGAAGACAATCGGTAAGGGCCACGTTCAAACTTTCCCAGAAATCCATTGATTCCCTGGGTCTTCTGGCCGTTCATATGGGAATCAAACAGAAATCTTTGTTTGACCATCTGATTGAAGACATAGGGGCCCTGGAAAAACTTGCAGCCAGGATACGGGTGCCCCAGTTCAAAAAATTACCGCGGGTCCAGAAGACCTTTGTGTTGAGCAGGAAAACAGTTGATGTGCTTGAACATACATCCCAGGTTCATGACACCCCCAGAGATGCCCTGGTTGAATACTCCATACAGAAACTCGAAACCGTTATCAAGGCGGAAAAAGCCCGTCATGAAGAGCGCAAGAAACTCCAGGCCGAAGTCCAGGCCCATTTTGAAAAGGGCCTGTCCCTTATGGCAACATCCCTGGATACACTGGGTGAAAACGACCCTTTCTGCCATCATCTCAAGGCTGCCATGACCGCATTCCAAAAAAACAAGAAGGAAATGGATCAATTCATCGAAAAAAGCAAAATACTGGAAGATTTTTAATACCGTAATCCATTTTAACCGGTAAAGGAGGACGCATTGATAGAGGTTGACAAAGTAGCCAAATACTACAATGACTTCTGTGCTGTGGACCATATCAATCTCACGATCCGCAAAGGAGAGATTGTCGGACTGCTCGGGCCCAACGGCGCAGGAAAAACTACGACATTGAGGATGCTGACCGGATACTTCAAGCCATCCAGCGGCCATATCAGGGTCAACGGGCTTGCCATGCCGGAAGAGACCCTGAAAATAAAAGCCATGATGGGCTACCTTCCGGAGTCCGCGCCTTTGTACCACAATATGCTGGTATTTGACTATCTGGATTATGTAGCCAGGATCAAGGGAATGTCCGACAAGAGCGGGCGGTATAAACGCTTAAAGGAACTTGCATCTCTCTGCGGGCTCAGGCAGATCATGGACCGTCCCATTTCCACGCTGTCAAAAGGGCTCAAGCAGAGAGTCGGGATAGCCCATGCCATGATGACCGATCCTGAGATCCTGGTGCTCGATGAGCCTACATCAGGCCTCGATCCCAACCAGATCGTCGAAATTCGTGATATCATCAAGGCCATAGGAAAGGAAAAAACCATCATAATTTCCACCCATATCCTCAGCGAAGCGGAAGCTGCATGCGACCGTATCGTCATTATCAACAAGGGGAAAATTGTGGCCGACGACCAGACAGATGCATTGAAAGAAAGCCTTAAAAAGGATGCTTTTTTAAAACTCACGGTTTCAAACGCAACAGAGCAGGATGTGGAAAACCTGCTCAATGAAATCGGTGATGACATTGATATCCGCATTCTGCCGCCCCAGGAACAAAGAACGGTCTCCTGTGAGATAAGGACCGCCGGGCAGCATGATCCAAGACCTCAGATATATTCAAAAATCAAGGAAACCGACTGGATTATTCTTGAGATGGCCAGAGAATCCCAGGCCCTGGAAAAAATCTTCCAGGACCTGACAAAGGAGGACATCCCGACATGAAACAGATCAAAAATATTGCCGTAAAGGAATTCAAGGATTATTTCATATCCCCGATTGCCTATATTGTCATTTCATTGTTTTTGACAGTAACCGGGTGGTTCTTTTTTTCAGCATTTTTTATTTTCGGCCGGGCCGATATGAGGGATTTCTTCGCACTTTTACCCATCACTTTTTCCTTTGTCATTCCGGCTGTCACCATGCGCCTGTTTGCAGAAGAAAAAAACATAGGCTCCTATGAAACCCTTTTGACCCTGCCGGTTTCATTTATGGACATTGCGATCGGCAAATTCATCGCAGCCACCGCATTTACCATTGCCATGCTTCTGCCCACGCTGGCCTACCCCCTGTTGATAAGCACCATCGGAGACCTGGATCCCGGTCCGGTCATCGGCGGTTACCTCGGCACCATACTGCTGGCAGGCGCTTACTGCAGCATCGGCCTGCTGGCTTCGTCATTGACCCGGAACCAGATCATCGCATTCATTATCGGGTGTGCCATATGTTTCACCCTGACTATTCTGGACAAGGTGCTGTTTTTCATGCCCACCGCTGTCATCGCCGTGGTGGAGTATATATCTGCCAATTTCCATTTTTCCAATATATCCAAGGGAATCATCGATTCCAGGGATCTTGTCTATTTTCTGAGTGTCATTTTCATAAGTATCTTTTTCACCCATCTTATCATGCATGAAAAAAATTAAGGAGATACCATGAGTTCGCTGCTGCAGAAGGAAAATTACATTAAACTGATTTTATACCTTGTGGTCATTGTCCTGATCAATATTGCCGGCATCACGCTTTTCTTCAGGGCTGATTTGACACAGAACAAAATGTTCTCCCTTTCGGAGGCCAGCCGGCAGGCCGTGTCAACACTGTCGGAGCCGCTGACCATAAAGGCTTTTTTTTCAAAAGATCTTCCGGCTCCGCACAACAATACCGAGCGTTATTTAAAAGACCTTCTGAATGAATACGCCTCCAGGGCTGGAAACATGTTCAACTACTCGTTTTACAGCATCCCGTCAGATGCGGCAGATCCCGAAGGCTCCCAGGACGACAGGAAAAAACTTGCCGCGGATTACGGAATCTCGCCGGTCCAGATCCGCATGGTGGACAATGACGAATTCAAGTCCAGACTGGCCTACATGGGCCTGGTCATTATCCACGGCGACCTGATCGAAAAGATACCGGCCATAACGTCAACCGACGGACTTGAGTATAAACTCACCACAGCCATCCGGAAACTGAACAGCAAAGTCAGCGCACTGATGCGGCTGGATGAAAAAATCCGGATCACCCTTTACCTGTCCTCTTCTCTCAACACCATTGCCCCTTATATAAACCTTGACCGGCTCCCACAGCTGGCAGGCTCCGTCGAAAAGCTTGTTGAAAACATCAATACCAAAAGCATGGGACAAATAGAATTCAAACGAGAGGATGTCACGGACAAGGAAACCATGGAGGCAATTTCCGAAGAATATGAAATCATGGCCCTGAACTGGCCGGATGTTCCCGAAAAAGACATACAGGCCGGGCACGGCATGGCCGGCATGGTGATCTCCTACAAGGACCAGGTCAAGACCCTGCCCCTGATCAGCGCCGTTGAGCTTCCCATTATCGGAACCACCTACCAGATGGCGGAAATGGAGACGCTTGAGGACACTATCACGGCCACCATGGAAAAAATGATAGGGATCAATAAAAATATCGGATACCTGTCAGGCCATGGGACCCATTCACTCGTGCCGGACAGGATGGCCATGATGCAGGGGCGCCCGGGCGGAGGACTCCAGGCATTCAACAGCCTGGTTTCCCGGCGGTACAATATCAGGCAGGTCAATCTCAAAGAAGAGCCTGTCCCCATGGGCCTGAACTGCCTGATCATAGCCAGGCCAACAGAACCGTTCACTGATTACGAACTGCTCCAGATCGACCAGGCTCTGATGAACGGGACAAATATCGCCTTTTTCACAGATGCGGTCAATGAAATAATGCCGCAGCAGGGAGGTTTCGGCATGCCCCCGCAATACGTGCCAATGGACACCGGGCTTGAAAAACTGCTCAACCACTACGGGGTTGACATGACATCTGCCTATGTGATGGACAAATCCTGCTATGTTCACAACAATCCCCAGAGCCAGGGCGGCGGAGACCAGGAAATCTACTTCGCCCCCCGGTTGAAGGAAAACAGTATAAACAACGAACCTGCATACATGAAGAATATCAAGGGACTTATCGCCATGCAGATATCGCCCCTTGACCTGGCAACTGACAATCTTGAACAGCATGACGTGCAGGTGGACAAGCTCCTGTTTTCCTCTGACGAGGCCTGGCTGTTACAGGACAACATCCAATTGAACCCCATGTACATCACCCCGCCTCAAACTGACGAGGAATTCAGCCGCTATGACCTGTCCTATATGCTGCACGGCACGTTCACCAGCTACTTCAAAGGAAAAACACTGCCGGTCAAAGAATCCGGGGAAACCAATACACAGGACAGCTCTTCTGAAACAGATCCGGAAAACAAGATAGACACACTCGAAGATGTCGAGCAATCGCCTGTTATGACAGAAATCACCCCGGAAAATGTGTTTGTGGAACAGTCAAAGCCAGCAAAAATATTCATTCTGCCCTGTTCACAGATGCTGGCAGACACCATGCTGGACCCTGAAGGCCGCTCGACCAACGCTACGTTCATTCTGAACATTATCGACCATTTAAACGGCCAGGACAGTATAGCCGCCCTGCGCAGCAAACAGCAGACCCTGAATCCCCTGGAGGAAACGACGGGCACTTACCGGGCATTTATCAAAATTTTTACCATTGCCGGCCTTCCGGGACTGGTGATTTTATTCGGACTTGGCATATGGATCAGGCGGACTGCCAGAAAGAAGAAAATCAAACAGATGTTTTCAAGCTAACAAGGACGTGCTCTAATGAAAAAACAATATCCCATACTTATTCTCATCATTGCGGCCCTGGCGGCATATCTTGTCTTCAACCCCGAAAACCGGGTTAATTACACGCTTCCGGAACTGCCCGTCATCAAAAAAGATGTAATTACCGGCATCGAGCTGACCGGCTCCCGGGATCCGGTCCAGTTCAGCAGACACAGCGGGTCATGGGTAATGACAGAAGAAAAATATGCGGCAGACGAGGCCAAAATAGACAAAATGCTGGATGTAATTCGAAACCTGGATACCACTGCGCTGGTATCTGAAACAAAGGATTCAAACCGGTATCATCTCGATGAAAAACAAAGGATACATGTGACAGCCCGGTCCGGCACAGGAGTTGAAAGAGAATTCTTCATTGGAAAAAATGCCCCTACCGGCAGCCATACATTTATATCCCTTGCGGACGAACCTGCCGTATTCCATGCCAGGGGCAGCTTCAGATCCCATTTTGACAAGCCCGTTTCAGAGTACCGGGACAAGACTGTACTCAAGGTGGATGAATCCGGTATCAAAGAAATGACAATTGAAAAAGACGGCCGGATTATTACACTGACGCAAAAAGAGGCGGAACCGGAGGCATCTGCTGAATCACAGCCAGAAGAAAGCTCATGGACCGCTGCCGACGGCACTGAACCGGACCCGGAATTTGTAGACAGCATTGCCTCGTTGCTGTCACTGGTTAAATGCGACCGGTTTTTTTCAGCCGATAAAAAGGTTGCGGCCATGGACGAACCTCCCCTGTTCACTGTCACAGTCAACCAGGACACCTCTTTGACTGTATATCCTGAAGAAGAATCACTCTATCCTGCAACTTCTTCTCAAAGCAGGGACGCATTTTTCCTGAGCCGAAGAGATGCTGAAAATTTTATTTCAGATATTGACAAAATTCTGGGAATCACGAACAATGACGCTTCCAGCGGAAACAATTCCACCGGAGAAGAACAATGACATAATTTTTCAGGAAACCGGATGAACCTGTGCTTCAAAATCGCATATCAGCCCTACAAGTGGCTGATAGTCGCTCCCATGGTCGTATTGTCGACACTGATCGGAGGGCTGATATGCATTGTTACGGCATTTTTTTTTGACCAGGACAAAGCGGATGCCGTAGCCGTTGCCTGGGCACGTCTCTGCTGTGCCATCATCCCGGTCCGGGTGGTCCTTACCGGATCGGCCAACTATGATCCCGGCCGATCCTATGTCATAGTGTCAAATCACCAGAGCATGGTTGATATTCCGGTGCTCCACGCCTCACTGAAAATAAAAATAAAATGGATCATGAAAAAGGAACTGGCCGGGATCCCTGTGTTCGGGACCGCCTGTGACAGACTCGGATGCATTTATGTGGACCGGTCAAACAGGAATGCGGCGATCAAGGCCATGGAAGAAGCGAAAAAAAAGCTGTCCGGAAAGTCCTCTGTCCTGTTTTTTGCAGAAGGAACCCGCAGCAGGGACGGACAGCTGGGACCTTTTAAAAAAGGCGCGTTCCGCTTTGCATTGGACTGCGGCCTGCCTATCCTTCCTGTCACTATAAAAGATTCCATCAAGATTCTGCCTTCAGACTCCCTTGATCTTTTACCCGGAACCATCCACCTGGTCGTTCACCCTCCTGTTGATACAACCGACAAAGGGGCCGGCGACATTGACAGCCTGCTGTCTGAAACCCACGCCGCTGTAAACGGCCCGATAGACAACTGATACCACCTTTTTTCCTTAAATCATCCACTTTACATCCACTCTTGAAAATATCTTTATTTCCCTAAATTCCAACAATTCTTGAAAATTTTTTAAAAAAAATGAATATTTTTCTTGACTTATGGGAAAATTTTAGCAAAAGTGTGTATCAAGGTGGTGGAAAGTGGATGTATTTAACAACGCTCAGGTTTGAATAAATGTTTCGATCAAGTTCCTTTCATACAATCGATCCAAAAGGCAGGATCATAATTCCGGCAAGATTCCGGAATGTCCTGCGGGCGGACGATGATGAATACGGTGTCATGGTCTCAAACATGGACGGTGGTTTATATGCATATACCCTGAGCGAGTGGAAAAGCCTGGAAAAAAGAATCCTGACAGCCAAGAGCAAGTACATGCTCCAGTTCAAGAGATTTTTTCTGGGAAATGCCTGTCATTGTGTATGTGACAAACAGGACAGGATATTGATTCCACAGAATTTAAGGGAATATGCCGGTCTTGAAAAAGACATCGTCCTTGTCGGTGTACTGGATCATTTTGAAATCTGGTCACGGGAAAAGTGGGATCAGGAGAACCTGAAAATGGAACAGGAGCTTGAAAAAGAAGAAGTCAGAGAAGAGATCGCTTCTTTAGGGCTTTGAAATGGTATTTGAGCATACCCCGGTGATGCCCGACGAGGTGCTGATGCATCAGGATCTCAACCCCGGCGATATCTGTGTAGACGGGACACTCGGAGGTTGCGGACACGCCCTGAAGACCATTGAGGCCATCCTGCCGACAGGACTGCTCATTGGGATCGATCAGGACCCGGATGCAATTGACAATGCAAAAAAGGTAATGCATCCGTACAAAGACAATGTACGGCTTTTTCACGACAACTTTGCCAACCTGGGACACATCCTCAAGACCCTGAATATCAGGGCAGTCAATTCTATCCTCATCGATCTTGGCTTTTCCTTCCACCAGATAGACAAAAGCAACAGGGGGTTCAGCTTTAACCGAAACGAACCATTGGACATGCGGATGGATACCAGAAGCCCGACCACAGCAGCAGACCTTGTCCATTCTTTGACACAAAAAGAACTGGCCGACCTGTTTTATTCATATGGTGAAGAGCGGCTGTCCAGAAGAATTGCAAAGACAATTGTCCGGCACCGGGAGCTTTCGCCCATCACCACCAGCCGGGAACTTGCTGAAATTGTCCGTTCCGCCGTCCCGGCTAAAATTGCCTACGCTTCGAAAATCCATCCGGCTACCCGGGTATTTCAGGCTCTCAGGATTGCAGTGAACCGGGAACTTGAAATGCTGTCCGGCTTCATGGACCAGGTTCCGGATTTTCTTGTAAAAGATGGCCGGATAAGTGTTATCTCGTTTCATTCCCTTGAAGACCGGATTGTAAAAAACAGCATCCGCAAATTTGAAAACGGTTGCACCTGCCCCAAAGAACTGCCGCAATGCCTGTGCGGGTTTACCGCTCAGATGAAAGCGGTTTTCAAAAAGCCCCTGTCCCCTGCACCCAAAGAGAAAAAGGACAACCCCATGTCAAGAAGCGCAAAGCTGCGGATTGCCAAAAGGATATAAATCATGGCAGCCCGGTCCAGACATATTCTGCCCCAATCAGGATCACCGGCCATGTGGCTGGTTATCATCGGTATCCTTCTGGCTGAGCTCCTGTTTTATACATGGATCAGGGTTGAATCCACCCAGACCACATTTGATATTTCCAGGGCCGTGTATGACCAGAAAAAGATAATGGCCTACAATACGGCCCTGTCCCTTGAAAAAGCGAGTCTGATGTCCCCCAGGCGTATTTCGAGAATTGCAAGAGAGGAACTGAACCGTGCCGCCCCAGACGCAGAACAGGTAATCTATCTTCAAGGAGATCTGCGCTGATGGCAAAGGATCCGAAAACCACTATCAACAAACGCATCATCGCGCTGGAAGTTTTGTTTTTCATTGCCATCATCCTGCTGGGTGCCCGGTCTGTCGAAATACAGGTATTCAGGGCAGACGAACTTGCAGACAAGGCAGTCCGGGAATATTCGACCAGCATCCGGATTGAAGGAGACCGCGGAGATATTTTCGACCGGAACATGAATTCCCTGGGGATCAGTCTGGAAGCACTGTCCGTGGCAGCCTGTCCGTCAGTGATCACATCACCCGGGAAAGTGGCCCGCCAGCTGTCCGGAATACTTGATCTGCCGGCAGCTGACCTGAAAAACCGGCTGACATCCAAAAAACAGTTTGCCTGGGTCAAAAGACGTATTACACCTGACCAGGCCTCAGCTATAGAAGCGCTGAACATCACAGGTATTTTTTTCCGCAACGACTCAAGGCGGTTTTATCCCAACACCACCCTGGCAGCCCAGGTCATCGGATTCACTGGTAATGACAACCATGGACTCGAGGGACTTGAATTCAAATACAATGACATACTCGATGGCAAAACCCGGGATATCCTGGTTCGAAAGGACGGCACCGGAAAACTGTACAATGAGGAAAAAAGGCTTAAAACGGTCCTTTCCGGTGATTCGATCGTGCTGACCATCGACCAGTCCATCCAGTATTTCAGTGAAAAAGCCGTTGAAGAAGCGGTCACTTCGTACAATGCCGCGTCAGGAATGGCGATTGTCATGGATCCTTCTTCCGGCGAGCTTCTTGCCGTTGCCCATTATCCCCTGTTCAATCCCAATGTGTTCAGTCAGTATGACTCGTCACTATGGCGTAACAGGGCTGTGACCGATGCATTCGAACCCGGTTCTATCATGAAAATCTTCACAGCTTCAGCTGCGGTTGAAAAAGGCTATTTTTCGACCAAATCCATTTTCTTTTGTGAAAACGGAACCTACAAAATCGGCAAATTCACTATCAATGATATCAAGCCCCACGGTTGGCTTTCCCTGGGACAGGTCATCAAATATTCAAGCAATATCGGGGCAGTGAAAATTTCTGAAACCATAGGAAGCCAGACTCTTTATGACACATTGAACTCTTTTGGGTTTGGCAGGAAAACACGGATTGAATGTCCGTATGAGACAACGGGCAACCTGATTCCCTGCCAGGACTGGTCCAACATCGATGCAGGCGCCATCGCTTTTGGACAGGGCATATCGGCATCGGCTGTCCAGCTGATCACCGCGGTTTCAGCCATTGCCAACGGCGGGATGTTGATGAAGCCCGTCCTGGTGAAAAAAATCGTTTCCGTTTCAGGCGAAGCCAGGAAAATCTATCACCCCACACCGGTCAGACGGGTGATTTCATCGGACACGGCCGACAAGATCAAAGCCATGATGGGCGAGGTGACAGAAGAAAACGGTACCGGAAAAAACGCTGCTATCGAGGGATATTCAATTGGTGGTAAAACCGGCACTGCCCAGAAAGCGGGAAAAGGCGGAACAGGGTATATCAAAAACAAGTATACAGCTGTATTCACTGGCTTTGCTCCGCTTTCCAATCCCAGGCTGGCCACCCTGGTAATCATCGATGAACCCCAAACACAGCATTATGGCGGCGTGGTGGCGGCACCTGCATTTAAATCCATCATGAAAGACACATTGAACTATTTGAGCATTCCTCCGGATAATGGCAGGCCCCGGCAGATGGTGGCCGAGCTGTCACAGGAGACTGATCGATGAAACTTGACCAGCTGCTGAAAAATATCAGGCTGCCCCATGTGATGCCGCAGGATGCTGATTTGGACATCCGGATTACCTCTGTCTGCAGCCGGGCCCAGGATATCACTCCCGGCGGACTTTTCATCGCTATAAAAGGCTATAGTGCCGATGGGCATGACTTCATAGACCAGGCAGTTGAAAACGGTTGTGCCGCAATTGTTTCCCAGAAAGCCGTCCAGTCCGAAAAACCGGTTATCATTGTGGAAGACACCCGCAGCGCCATGGCTCACATTGCCTGCGCCTTCTACCGGAACCCTTCAAAGGACATGGTGCTGACCGGTATCACCGGAACCAACGGAAAAACAACCATTACATTCCTGCTCGAGCATATCCTTCGGCAGGGTGGATTCAATCCCGGTATAATCGGCACGGTCAACATCCGCTATAACGACAAAACAGAGAACAACCCCGTCACTACACCGGATTCCATTGACCTCCAGGCCGTTCTTGCCCGCATGCGGGATGCCGGAGTTACCCATGTCATACTTGAAGTGTCTTCCCATGGCATCGACCTTCACCGCATTGACGGATGCCATTTTGACGTTGGAGTCTTTACAAACCTGAGCCAGGACCACCTGGACTTCCACCCGGACATGACCGACTACTTTGAATGCAAAAAAAGTTTTTTCACCCGGCATCTTTCAAATACCGGACATGCCGCTGTCGTCAACCTGGATGATCCAAAAGGAAAAATAATTCAAGACAGTCTGTCCATAAGGACAATAGGTACCGGCACCAGCGCCCGGGCCGCCGTGACCAGCCATGATGTCATAGATGACATATCGGGGCTGCGCGGAACCCTTTTAATCGAAGGCGCCCGTGTCCATTTCAGTTCTCTGATGACCGGGCGGTTCAACCTTGAAAACATCCTGTCCGCCGCCGGAGCCGCCCATGCCCTGGGAATCGCTCCGGAAACGATAGCGGAAGGCATCCGGGCCTGCCGTGCCGTTCCCGGCCGGCTCGAAAAAGTTTTCAATACAGCCAACCGGTATGTATTCGTGGACTATGCCCACACCCCTGCAGCCCTTGGAGCAGTGCTGGACACATTGAAAAAAAGGGCTCCACGCAGGCTCATCACCGTGTTTGGATGCGGCGGAGACCGGGACCGGAGCAAAAGGCCGCAAATGGCACAGATGGCCGAAAAATACAGTGATTTGATAATCATCACCTCGGACAACCCGAGGCAGGAAAATCCGGATCTCATTATCCGGCAGATACTCGAGGGAATCAGCTGTCCGCCTTACGATGAATCCGACGGAACCGGATCATCCTGTTGCTACCTGATCGAGCCGGACCGCCGCAGGGCGCTTGAAACCGCCATTGCCCTTTCAAGACCCCTGGATATTGTCATTGCAGCGGGAAAGGGCCATGAAACTTACCAGATAACAGCCGGGGGCACCATTCATTTTGATGACAGGATAGAACTTGCGCAGGCATTGAAGCGTGTTCCGCCGTCAGAAACCGATCCATCGCCCATCCCCTTCAGTATCGAGGATATCCAGACGGCAATCCAGTCAGGACCTGTCATATGCAATCTGCCGGATACCACAAGCTTTGCCGCCATGAATACCGACTCCAGATCTATCAGAAAAACGGACTGCTTTATAGCGCTCAAAGGGCCGAATTTCAACGCGGCCTCCTTTATCACGGAGCTTGCTGCCGAAGGTATCCAGGGGTTTATCGCCCCCATGGGATTCTCAGCCGGGCTTGCGCCGGATGAAAAAGCGGCGTTTTCAAGCCTGCCCCTGATCCTGTTCGAAGTTGAAAACACCCTTGAAGCACTGGGAAAACTGGCGAATTATCAGCGCAGCAGGGCGGGTGCCAGGGTTGCAGCCATTACCGGTTCCAACGGAAAAACCACTACCCGTCAGATGATCCAGGATATCTTTTCACGCGGACATATCACCCTTGCGACCCGGGGAAACCGCAACAATGAAGTAGGGCTGCCATTGACACTTCTCAAGTTGTCCAGTTACCACAAGTGGGCCATAGTTGAGATGGGAATGAATCATGCCGGAGAGATATCGCGGCTTTCCAAAATTGCCGCACCTGACATTGCCGTTATCACCAACATATCTTTGACCCATCTCGAAGGTCTTGGCACGATTGACAATATCGCTGCCGCAAAAGCGGAAATTTTCGATCACATGTCCCCGGATTCCACAGTCGTTTTGAATTCTGACGATTCATTCCATTCATACCTGCAGACCCGGGCGGCAGCCAATCCCGATATCCGCCATATCATCACATTCGGCACCGGAAAGGCCTCCGTGATTACAGCCTCAAACATCCGCCCGGCAAAAAACAGGGTCGATTTCGAACTTTTCGACAAAACGGACACCGTTTCAATATCCTTGAACACCCCCGCCCCTTTCATGGTCATGAACGCACTGGCAGCCTGTGCGGCAGGCCGGGCTGCAGGACTCGACCTCGAGGCCATTGCTGACGGACTGGCCGATTTTTCACCTGTTCCCGGGCGGCTGCAGCCGATAATATTGCCCGGACAGATCCACCTTATAGATGACACCTACAACGCCAGCCCGGCATCGATGGCACAGGCCCTGAACACATTAAAGCTGCTCAGCCGGGACAATCCGGCAGTGGCAGTTCTCGGTGACATGCTGGAACTGGGTGAAAAAACGGCAATCCACCATGAAGTGGTCGGCCGGATAGCAGCGGCATCCGGAATTGACCGCCTGTACCTTCACGGAAACCATGCCCGGGATGTCATGAACGGAGCGCTGCAGCAGGGATTTGCCGCAGACAGGATCATCAGTGGCAGCAAGACCGAAATTGCCCGGCACATAACCGGACATATACAGCCCGGCACATGGATCCTGGTAAAAGGTTCCAGGGGAATGGCCATGGAAGAAGTCATTCATAAAATTCAACAGATGCAGGAGGATAAATAAAAACGGCATGCTTTATTATTTCTTATATCCCCTGCATACGGATTTCTCCTTTTTCAATATTTTCAGGTACCTGACCTTCAGGACCATCTACGGCAGCCTGACTGCCTTTTTAATCTGTTTTATCCTTGGACCGTTCGTGATCCGCCACCTGTCCCGGATGCAGGTAGGCCAGATTATCCAGCATGACGGCCCCCAGACCCATCTTGGCAAGCAGGGAACCCCTACCATGGGCGGGATACTTATTCTTTTCGCCATCCTGGTCTCCACGGGACTGTGGGGAAATTTTTCGAACCATTATGTCAATATCATGATACTGTCCCTGCTGCTGTTCGGCAGCATCGGGTTCATAGACGACTACCTGATGCAGATCAAAAAGCGGAACATGGGATTCACGGCAAGGGGAAAATTTCTGATACAGGTGCTGTTCGGCCTGGTGATAAGCTACCTGATATACAACTGCCCGGATTTTAATTCCAGACTGACTATACCTTTTCTCAAAAACATATCTCCTGATCTTGGCATCTGGTATATACCCTTTGCCACTCTTGTCATAGTGGGGACATCCAATGCCGTAAACCTGACAGACGGACTGGACGGGCTGGCCATCGGCCCGATTATCATCGCCGCTGTCACCTATATGTTCTTTGCCTATGTCGCAGGTCATGTAAGGTTCTCAGAGTATCTCAATGTAAGGCACATTGCCTCCAGCGGGGAAATCAGTGTCATCTGCGGTATCATAGCCGGCGCCGGTCTGGGATTTTTGTGGTTCAACGCCCATCCGGCACAGATTTTCATGGGAGATTCCGGTTCCATTCCACTCGGTGCGATCCTGGGAACCATAGCCGTGGTGACCAAACAGGAGATACTTTTGCTGCTGGTCGGAGGGCTTTTTGTTATCGAGGCAATGTCCGTTATTATCCAGGTGGGATACTTCAAACTGTCAAAAGGAAAACGAATATTTAAAATGGCACCGCTGCATCACCATTTTGAACTCAAGGGCTGGCATGAATCCAAGGTCATCATACGCTTCTGGATCATTGCCGTTACACTGGCGCTGATTTCATTGAGTACATTGAAAATAAGGTAGGAAGTGACAAAAAAACAAAAACCATACGACTTAGTGGTCGGCCTTGGAAAATCAGGACAGGCCATGGCAGGCTTTCTGGCCCGCAGGGGACATCGTGTCATTGCCACGGACCTGGACCCGAATATTACGGACACTGTCGTGGATTTGCAACAAGAAGGCATCGAGGTCCAGCTTGGATTTCATGACCCTGACACCTTCAAACAGGCCCGTACCCTTTTTGTCAGTCCCGGAATTTCCACAATGAATCCCGTGATTCAAGAAGCTGAAAAAAAAGGCGTGCCGGTCAGCGGTGAACTCGAACTGTTTTCAAAACACAACTCAACACCCGTGGTTGCCGTCACCGGCACAAACGGAAAAACCACCACCACCACCCTGATCGCAGAAATGCTGGAGGCATCCGGCAAAAAGGTCTTTACCGGTGGCAATATCGGTATCCCACTTCTAACCGGACTGATGCAGCCCGACCTGTATGATGTAATGGTAGTGGAAATTTCAAGTTTCCAGCTGGACACTGCCGACAGTTTCAGTCCTCAAACCGGAGTACTTTTGAACATTTCTCCGGATCATATGGACAGGTATTCTGATTTTGATTCCTATGCCCGTTCCAAATGGTCGTTGTTCAAAAACCAGGGACAGTCGGACACGGCTATCATCAACCAGCGCATCGATAATTGGCAGGAGCATTGTGCCTCATTGACATCCAGGGTACTTTGCTTTCCACTGCCCGAAAAAGAAACAGGCAGCCAGGGGGCAGGATTTTTCAACAGCCAACTGTTCATTTCCCTGGACACAATCAGGCATCGATTTGATCTTGATACCATTCGTCTAAAAGGTGACCATAACAGGGAAAACATGGCTGCGGCCGCACTGGCTGCACTGGCCGCAGGCGCCGATGCCGGCAGTGTCCAGAAAATCCTGACCGGTTTCGATCCCCTGCCCCACCGGCTTGAATATGTCAAAACCATAAATCATGTCGACTTTTACAATGATTCCAAGGCAACCAATCCGGATGCCGTTATACGCGCCGTTGAATGCTTTACCGGACATGGTGTTGTCCTGGTAATGGGCGGGAGGGAAAAGGAAACCGACCTGTCGATTCTTTGTGAAACCATCAAACAATCCGTAAAAGCCGTCGTTGCCATCGGTGAATCCCGGCACAAAATCCAGGCCCTGTTTTCACCTGTCTGCCCTGTCAAGACGGCTTTATCCATGAAACAGGCCGTTGAAAAGGCTGTGGGGATAGCACGCCCGGGGGACAAGGTGCTGCTGGCCCCTGCCTGTGCCAGTTTTGACATGTACAAAGACTACAAAGCCAGGGGAAATGAATTCAAAAAATGTGTAGAGGAAATTAAGACCGCCATATGACACCTTCCAGGCACATACACCCGTTTTTCAGTGAAAAGAGCATTCTTTTCCCTGTTATCATGCTCTCCGGGCTGGGAATAATCATGGTCTACAGTGCCAGCTCGGCAATCAGTATGCAGAACCATGACACCGTTTTTTACTATATGCAGAAACAGGCTTTTTTCTGCCTTATCAGCATAGGGATCATGTTTATGACCGCGTCATTCCCCTACCAGCTCTATAGACCCATGGCCTATATCATACTGGCAGCAGGGCTCGCACTGCTCTGCCTTGCGTTGATGCCGGCATTCAACCTGAAGGCGGGCGGTGCACACAGATGGATACGCCTGGCAGGGATCACGTTTCAACCCTCTGAAGCTGCAAAACTGTCATTGATTGTATTCATGGCCTATTCTCTGTCAAAAAAACAGGCCCTGATAAAGGAATTTTCAGTGGGCTTTCTTCCCCACCTGTTTGTCCTGCTTGTCTTCAGCCTGCTGATCATCATTCAGCCGGATTTCGGAACCGTCGCCGTCTACGGAATCATTACCTGGGCCATGATGTTTGTGGCAGGTGTCAAAATAATTCATTTACTGTCGCCGCTGCCTCTCCTGATGCCGATCATATACTTTCTGGTGCTTAAAGTAGACTACAGGAAAGAACGGATACTTGCCTTTTTGAATCCATGGGCCGACCCGTTTGATTCCGGATACCAGATCACCCACTCTTTAAAGGCTTTCGGGTCCGGTGGTATTTTTGGACAGGGACTGGGCCTGGGAATGCAGAAACTCCATTATCTCCCGGAACCCCATACGGATTTCATTTTTTCGATTATTGGTGAAGAGCTTGGACTTATAGGCGTTCTTGGTGTTTTTTCGCTTTACACCGTACTTGTCTGGAAAGGGGCACAAATAGCCAGAAACGCGCCGGATGCCTTTGGAAGCCTGCTGGCAGCCGGCTTGACCACCTATCTTGGGATCCAGATGATCATCAACACTGGAGTGGCCCTGGGCATCCTGCCGACAAAGGGGCTGACGCTGCCATTTATCAGTTATGGCGGCACATCCCTGATAATCAGCATGACGGCAGTTGGCATTTTAATGAATATAGGGGCAAGTGCAAAAAATGGATAAACAAGTTTTACATATCCTGATTGCAGGCGGTAAAACAGGCGGCCACCTTTTTCCAGGCATCGCCGTAGCCCAGGCCCTTGAAAGGCTTGAACCTGGGATTGAAATCCTGTTTGCAGGCACCGGCACCCCTTTTGAAAAACAGACACTGGCTTT
>CAYNHL010000046.1:0-23842 GCA_964397015.1 uncultured Desulfobacterales bacterium
TGGGACGGTATGCTTTCATCAGGTAGGTGCGGAACAGGGTTTCGCATCCGGATTCCAGGGCCCGGGCCGGGACGGTCAGGGCCGAGCCGTGCTCCTCGCGCTGGTCGGTCATCACGATCTGCTCACCCCGGATCAGCACCGTGGTCTCGATAAGCAGAAAGCGCAGGTCATTGTCGCTGCGCAGGGAATCTTTGAGCCGGACGTTTTCCAGGTCTATGACCACGCTGGTGTCACCAAACAGGAAGCGCTGGAGGTTCTGGTACCCTTCTTCCGAGTTGACGATTCCCAGGGGTCCGCTGTGGCTGCGGTAGACAAAGGCACGGCTGCTGCCTTTGACATAGGCGTGGTCCATCTGCACCAGGCCGTCACTGCCCGGCCCCACGGCCAGCCGAGCCAGGTTGTAGTCGGTGTGGTTGGTGCCGATAAGCGAGAAAACCCGGTCAACCGGAAAGTGCCCGCCCATCTCGTTCAGGCGGTTCGGGTCCCGGTCCTCCGGGAAATTGAGAAACTCCCGCATCCGGGCCGGGCCGAAAGTGTCGATGTCATTGAGCCCGAGCATGTCCCGCACGCGGGTCAAAAGGCCCAGGCCGCGCCGGAAGTGGATGCCCCGGTGGGGCGTGGCATAGGTGAAGAGCCTGTCGATCTTTGCGGCGGCCTGCTGTTTGAGGACACGCTGGATCAGGGACCGGCAGATGAGCCCGCCCATGGAGTGGGCCACCAGGTGGACCCGGGGGGCGCCTGTCTGCTCCAGGACGTAATCCACAAGGATGCCCAGGTTTTCGCCCAGGGTCTCGATAACATCCCGGGTGCCGTCGCCGGCACGTTCCGAGGTCCGGTCATAGTAGCGGTAAATCCAGATCGACCGGGCCGGGAACCTGCCGGTCTTATAGAGTGCATCCTCGCCGTTGAGCATTTCCACGGCGCCTTCATGGCCGATCCGGGCGAAAAGATCCGTGTACCCGTGGTCCTTGATCAAACAGACCAGGGGGCTTTCAAAGATAAAGAAGTCCGGATTACCGTCCGGGCCGGTGCGTACCTGGGTGGAGCCGAGATTGAAGCCGTAGTAAGGCCGGTCCACAGTTGACTCCACGGCCCCCTGGCTTCCGGCGTACCCGCGCACGTAAATGATGGGCAGGTATTTTTCCATGGTTTCTCTCCTCCCTTTATGTTATATCGAAACTGCTTTGGACATTGTTGCTCTGCTATGGTGTTAAAGGGGGAAATAGCTCCGCTCTGTCGGTCACATTGATTGAGACCGATGGGAAGCTTTTTCTTCAACTTCCTAAGTAGTAAAGGAAATGATAAATTGCAACAGGAAAAAAAGCTTTTGAGCCCATGAAGATTCTGCATATTATAAGCCAGGCCCCTGATTTTACAGGAAGCGGCAAATCCATCCGGCAGATCCTGCGCCAGAGTGCAAAAAAGGGGCATGAAAACTTTCTTGTCGCAGGAGTACAAGCAGATTTCACACTTCCGGAAGACCTTGTTGAACCGGATCATTGCAGTTTTGTCCGGTTTGACAACCAGGATCTCAATTTTCCCATTCCGGGAATGAGTGATGTCATGCCCTACGAAGGCCGGGTGTTTTCACAATTATGCCAGGATGAACTTTCTTTTTACCAGAAGGTGTTTGAAACAAAAATCCGGGAGGCCGTCCAACGGTTCAAACCCGATATTCTCCATACCCATCACCTCTGGATAGTATCCGCCATTGCAAGGCGTGTCAGCCCCGGCATCCCCATGGTCACCTCCTGCCACGGAACCTGTCTCAGGCAGCATGCTCTCTGCCCGAAGATCAGCAGCCGTATCAAAGACGACCTTAAAAAAATCGACCATGTCATTGCCTTGAGCCAAAGCCAGAAAAAGGATATTACCGGCATCACAGGAAATGAACGGGACCGTATTCACGTGGTCAGCGGCGGGTATAACGACGCCTGTTTTTTCCATACCCCGAAATCCTTTGACGGCTCAGTGGAACTTGTATATGCCGGCAAGCTCAGTGCAGCCAAAGGAGTGCCGTGGCTTCTTTCCAGCCTGGAAAAAATAAAACATCTGCCTTTCAGGCTGCATATAGCCGGCAGCAGCCGGAAAGCTGAAAAAAAAGCCTGCCTGGAACAGGCCGCGCGCCTGGGTGAAAAGGTGATATACCACGGGCCCTTGAGCCATGAAGCTTTAGGGGATCTTTTGAGAAGCGCCCATGTCTTTGTGCTGCCCTCGTTTTACGAGGGACTTCCACTCGTGCTGATGGAGGCCCTGGCCTGCGGATGCAGGCTGATCACCACTGCCCTTCCGGGGGTAAAGGAACTTTTTGGCAAAGATGACAATGAGATGGTGAAACTGCTAGAGCTGCCGCCTTTGGAAACCATCGACACCCCGTTTGAAAAGGATATGCCCCGGCTTGAAGCCAGGCTGGCAGGCTTGCTTGAAAAAACCATCCATGAAGTTATAAAAGATGCGGAACCTGACTGGGAATATGCCTGTGCCAGGACCTTGCCATACACATGGGACAAAGTTTTTTCCAAAATTGAACGGGTGTACAAACAGGCATCTTGTGATTATAATAGGTCCTGACAACTGCATAAACATGCAGAAACCGGAATTAAAAATGATACAGGAGTCTGTCAGTGAAAACCATCATCGTTCTGGCCACACGGAATGCCGGTAAAACAAGGGAAATTCAGAAAATGCTTTCAGGGCATCCCATTGACCTGAAAAATTTGAATGATTTCGGCCCCATACCAGAGGTTGAAGAAGACGGGGCCACATTTGACGACAATGCATACAAAAAAGCGTCCTTTACAGCCAGGGTGCTCGGACTGCCCGCCATGGCTGACGATTCAGGCCTGGTGGTGAAGGCGCTCGACGGCCGCCCCGGTGTCCGGTCTGCACGGTATGCCTCTGACCATGCATCGGACCAGCAAAACCTGGAAAAGGTGCTTTCAAAACTTTCAGGCGCAAAAGACCGGTCCGCAGCTTTTGAATGTGTCGTTTCCATAGCCGTTCCCACCGGGGCCGCCCTGACCTACGAGGGGCGCTGTGAGGGTATTATCCTCGAATCCCCCAGGGGGGAAAACGGATTTGGATATGATCCGGTTTTTTTCTATCCTGAATTCGACAAAACGTTTGCCGAAATTTCCATGGAGGAAAAAAGCAGGGTAAGCCACCGTGGACTGGCTTTTAAACAGATCATCGATGAAATGGATAAAATCCTGGACTGGATCGACATCCAGATGCCGGTAATCGAACCCTTTGACTGTAAAGGATAATAACCATGACTCAAACGACATTTGCAGAACTGGTAAAACAGAACAGGAGCTGCCGGCGGTTTGATCATTCCTGCAAAATGGATGACCAAACCTGCAGGCAGCTTATCGAGCTGGCCCGTCATACCGCCTCCGGGGCGAACATGCAGCCGTTGAAATACATTATAAGCACAGGCGACACTGCCAACGAGGCCATTTTTGACTGCCTTGGATGGGCCGCGTACCTCAAAGACTGGAAGGGACCGGTCCGGGAAGAAAGACCGGCGGCATATATCGTCATAACGGGTGATACCTCCATATCGAAAAATTTCTGGTGCGATCACGGAATCGCCGCGCAGACCATACTGCTCGGAGCCAGGGACAAGGGATATGCCGGATGCATTTTTGCATCCATCAACCAGAAAAAACTGCGGCAGTCCCTCGAGATAGAGGACCACCTCGAAATCCTGCTGGTGATCGCACTTGGAAAGCCGGTCGAAACCGTATGCATCGAGGATGTGGGCCCTGATGGTTCCATCAGGTACTGGAGGGATGAAAACCAGGTGCATCATGTACCAAAACGCAGCCTGGACGAACTGATTTACAAGACATGGTAGAAAAGGCTGATTTCAAAATATTTCTTGTCAACCCGGCCTGCCGGGATGCCAGAATAGACCAGGAAGACTCGATGGCCAGTCCCATAGGCCTTTTTTATATCGGGGCATTGCTAAAGGAAAACCGGTATAATGTCGAGCTGGTAAACCTAGCACAGGAACACGACCCCCTGGCTTACTTTTCATGGATTTTGCAAAACAACCGGCCGGATCTTATAGGTTTTTTTGTACTGAACGCCAACCGGCATAACGCCGTGGCCGCGGCAACTGCCGCCCGTCAGCAATGCCCGGACACCTGTATTGTTTTCGGCGGGCCCTGCGCGACATTCATGCCGGAGCACCTGATGGGGACAAACAGCGCCGTTGATTACATCGTAAACGGAGAAGGGGAACACACCTTCCTTGCCATTGCCGGGGCTCTTTTGACAAACCGCAGGGACCAGATCCCGTCCATTCCCGGGCTGGTATACAGGCAGCAGGACACCCTGATCAGGACCCCCGGGCCGGAACCCATTGCAGATCTGGACCAGCTGCCCCATCCGTCAAAATATTTTTCGTTTCACCACCTGTCCATGTCCAGGGGATGTCCCGGGCGCTGCACCTTCTGCGGCTCACCTAAGTTCTGGGGCTCCGGCAGGCCGAGATTTCATTCTGCAAAATGGTTTGCCGATGAAATCGAGGCACTGTTCAACAGCGGCACCCGTCATTTTTTCATATCAGACGACACCTTCACCCTTGAACGAGAACGTGTCATATCCCTTTGCCGGATACTTGCGGAAAAAAAACTCGATATCACCTGGAATGCCATTTCAAGGGTGGATCACATAGATGAAAAAATGCTGTGGTGGATGCGTAAAGCAGGATGCATCCAGATCAGCTACGGCGTGGAAAGCGGATCTGAAACCATCCGCAGGACACTTGGAAAACCGGTCGCCCATAACGATATTATCCGGGCTTTCAAACTTACGGCATCTTTGGGCATACTGCCGCGGGCTTATTTTATTTACGGCTCTCCCGGGGAAAATGAGCAGACCATAAAAGAGACCTGTGAGCTGATCCTGAAAATCAAACCACTGGGCGCCATTTTCTATATCCTGGTATTGTTCCCCGGCACCTTTCTATACGAGAATGCCTGCAGGAAAGGACTGGTTTCAAGCGATGTCTGGAACCATGACATTGAAGATATTCCATGGTTCGAGATCGATCCCGGCCTGGATTTTGACCTTGTAAAACAATTCGGGGATACCCTTCGCCAGACATTTTTCAGCAACCTTCACCGGTTTGCCGCCGATATCGAGCTTTTGGACGATAAAGCACTTTATCCCTGCCATGCCGATTTCCTGTCCCGCCTTGCAATGACATTCAGTCATGGTGATTATGCAGGCAACCCACAGGTCATAGATGCCGGAACAACTGCCGAAACCCTTTATGAAAAGGCCCTGCTCTATCATCCGGATTTCAGGGCATTCCTGGGACTCGGCATGCTGCACATGAAAACCGGCCGGTTTAAAAAAGCCATAGAAATACTGGAAACAGGGCTTGAACACCACCCGGGCCAAAAAGACCTGCTTTTGTGTTCGGCATTGAACCACATGAACTCAGGAGACTTTAAAAAGGCCCTGGCCATTCTCGAGCCCCTGGCTCACCTGCCCGAAGCCCGAAAATACATGACCATCTGCAACCAGAAACAAGGGAAGGCACATCCATGAACGACATGACCGATTACAAGCTGGCCAACCTGAAAAAAAAAGAACAGGCCCTTGCCGACAAACGCAGGCAGATCCTGGCACAGGAAGATCAAAACGCCCTGGATTCAATATTGGGCGCACCGGCGCCGGCCACCCTCATCCAGTCTTTCCCGGACCAGGACCTTTATTATCTCATGCATAAAATCGGACCCCTGGATTTTATTCCTGTACTGGCCATGGCCACATCAAGTCAATGGGAATACATCATCGATCTTGAAGTCTGGGACAACGACCGCGTCGATCTCAAACAGATGACAAAGCTGCTGGACCTGCTTTTCCAGGCCGATTCAAAACGCCTGCTGAGGTGGATGGTCAAGGAAAAGCCCGATTTTATCGAATATTACTTTTATAAGTACCTCCAGATCCACATCCGCGAACACGACGAACCGCCGCCCGACGACCATGAAAATTACGTCACCTGGGATGACAAGTTTTATTTAAGCTTCCTGAAAACTCCCCGGCCGACAGGCAGCAATGATCAGCCGGCACCCGAACCGGACGAAAAGGCTCCGGAACTGATTGAAAAAATGCTCAGGGCAGTTGCGGAAATGGACCTGTCCGTTTTCCATGGGCTCCTGCTGGAGACCGCTTCCACCATGACAGTGGAAACCGAAGAAGAGCAGTTCAGGCAAAAGAATCTCAGGCTTGCGGAAAAAGGCTTTCTGCCGTTCCATGAAGCATTGGGTATTTACCAGCCCATAAACCAGGAACAGATGCGGAAGCGACCCAAACAGCCCTGGATGTCAGCTCCAGTGTTTGACCCGGAAAACCCGCTGCCGCCCCAGTACCATTCCCAGTATATAAAGGGAACGACCCTGTTTGAAAAATCACTTGAAAAAACCCATGAACTGATCCGGCTGGACCTTGAATCAGAACTGGCATCCCTGATCAACAAGCTGATTTCAGCAGATAAGGTTAAAATCAGAAAAAGACAGGATATAGAAGCCGCAGTATGGAAAACCATGCATTTTTTATCCCTGGGTATCGAGAGCTTAAACCTGCAGAATGGAAAGACCGGTCCGCAGGCTGGGGCCGCTGCCATTGAAACTTATTTTCTCGAAGACATATTCAGGTGCGGCTCCGCCAGAGGCATAGCACTTAAAACAATGGCATCGAAATGGTACAATAAAAGCTTTATCAAAAAACGCGGCCTTCCCATAAGCTTTCTGGGTGAACAGTGGCTGGGCGTAATGGGCGGCCTGCTTTTGGACCGGCCCATGTTCTTTGACAACTATGAAAAGACAACCGGCCTTTACCGTAATTTTGAAACCCTTGACGATATTGAGAAAACACACAAAACGCTTCAGGAAGTCATGGAGACAGACCACATAGTGGCGCAGCTCGATCCCGACCTGTCTGCAGTGGATAATGGCATGGTGAACATTTTCACCTGCATGCTGACACTGTGGGCAAAAGACCGGCTTGGACTGGAGTTGTCACTAGAACCTGTGCCTGTGGATAAATTCAGGCCTTTTTTCAAAGAGCTGTTCGCCGATGCCTCCCGTGAAACCCGCCTCAATGATTTTATCTCGTGGATATGCGGCCAGGCCGGCCTGGATGAAAAGGATGTTCCCCTGCATTTCAAGGATGTAACCCTTGAACTGTTCCGGGTACTTGACGATGAATACAGAACCGTTGATCCGGAACGGATCGATCCGCGGTATATTCCCCATTTTCTGCTTTGCAGAAGCTGCTGACCGCCGGACCTGCTCTGCATGAGGCGCTTTTGGGCTGCCGGTTTTGTTACAGCACTCCGGCCTGCTTGAGTTTACAGGTCACGGACTGGTGATCAAAGGGTTTGAGCAGGTAAGCGTTGATCCCGAGACGCATTGTTTCAAGAATCACTTGCCTGGATGTGACCGTAGTGGCCATGATGAATCTTGTATGGCGTGTGCGGTCCTCTTTCCTGACGGTCCTGAGCAGCTCGAGCCCGGTCATCTTAGGCATTTCCATATCGGAGATGATCAAGTCGAACCTCTTTTTGGCCCCCTGGCCGGCCGCCGCATCTTTGATACAGGTCCATGCCGCCTGCCCGTCTTCAGCCTCGGTGATATCGGTAAGTCCCAGTGTGGAAAGGATCGATGCCATGGCCTCGCGCATCGAAGACTTGTCATCCACAACCAGTATTTTAATCCGGGAAATATCCATTGCAGCTACCCTGCCCTTTGTGCCATCAGCTGATTCAGCTGATTCATGTCCAGGATCTGTAACGCCATGCCGCCTTCGATCATCCGCCTTGCTATACCGCTTTGGGTGCCGTCGTGATCGACAGGCCGGCCGGTATATATTATGTCATGGATGCCTGAAGCCAGTATACCCGTTTTCAGCTCCCCGGACTTTGGAACGATCATGCAGGCTTCTGATACCTTCTGATCAAAAGGGCTTGCAGCCATGAGCTCCTGCAGGAAAAACACCGGGATAAGAGCATTGTCATGCTGCACCCATTTTTTCTCGCCTGACCGCTGGATTGCCTTAAGGGAAACTGGCTCTATTCTGGATATCCTGGTCAGATCCACGGCAAAATATTCATCTGCGGCATTGGTGAACACCAGAAGCCCTGTTTCTGCTTCACAGACTTCATGTTCTTTTGAAACCCTTGACAACAAAGGATCAGCTTCTTCAAAGCGCAACTTCGCTGCTGCGGCCAGACCCAGCGCGTCCAGGATCATGGCGATTTGACCGTCCCCCAGGATGGTGGCCCCTGAAAACCAGTGACAATGCTTGATGGGAAGCGAGAGGGGTTCGACCACAATTTCATCTATTTCATAAACATCATCCACAAAAAGAGCGAAAACAGATTCCCCGTTTTTAAGCATTAAAACGTAGCCGCTGTCCCAGCTGGTCTGCCTGCGGTCCTTTCCAGACGACCTTTTTTCAGTTTCAAGGTCCGGCTGACCTGTGCCGCCCCTGCGGTCAGCAATCCTTCTGCGCCTTTCTATGATGGTATCGCCGTTATCCGGACGTGTAACAAAAGCCTCGATATCCAGAATATTTCTCAGGCGCACCACCGGGACAAGTTTATCCCTGACCCGAAGCACTTCGGCTTCCCCGATGTTTTCTACCATCCGGCCGGTCTGGCCCGGTTCAATCCATAACACTTCCCTGATACTGACCCGGGGGACTGCAAACCGCAGGTTGGAGCACCGGATAATCAAGGCGGATACAATGGCCAGTGTCAGGGGGATAGCAAGGCGGATGGTGGTTCCCTTTCCCGGTGTGGATTCCAGGTCGATCCGGCCGCCCAGTTTTTCAACACTGGTTTTTACCACATCCATCCCTACACCCCGCCCTGAAATATCCGTAATATTATCTGATATGGAAAAACCGGGCATGAAAACCAGGTTGATTTTTTCACGGTCGCTCATCTCATCCATGCGGGATTGGGGTACCAGCTTTTTTTCAACAGCTTTGGATGCAATGACATCAGGATGTATCCCGGCCCCGTCATCTGAAATCATGATATGCACCTGTCCGCCCTGGTGAAACGCCTGTATACGTATCTGCCCGGCCTGTGGTTTGCCGGCCATGCGCCGTTCTTCAATGGTTTCAATACCGTGATCCACACAATTGCGGATGAGATGAACAAAAGGATTGCCCAGGGTTTCAATGACATTTCGGTCCAGTTCCACATTCCCGCCGGTATAGGTGTAACTGACCTCCTTGTCTAGTTTCCTGGCAATATCACGGACCACGCGCCTGTATTTTCCCAGCAGTTCCCTGACCGGCTGCATGCGCATCTGCATTACCGCCTCCTGGATATCGGTGGTCACCAGGTCAAAGTTCTGCAGCATTGTATCGAGCCCGGTATTCTTTTGCTGGCAGGCTTCGAAAAAGGGCTTGAGCTGGTTTCTGGCCAGCACCAGCTCCCCGGCCCTGTTCATGAGCCTGGAAATCAGGTCGACGTGTATCCTCACCGTGTCCCGGCTTTGATCAGCACAAGGCGGCAGATCGTCGGCCGGGTCATCCATTCCGGGCCGATCCGGACCGGGAAGATTAAGGGCAGTTTTTTCAACTGAGGCAGGTGAGCCGGATGTATTTTTTGTGGCGCCGGCAGCATCGATCGAAAAAATGCGGTCTTCATCGATGTCCAGTACTTTTGCCAGAAACACCCTGTCAAGTATGGTGGAGATGATGACATGCACAGGTTCCATGGCATCCGTCTTCCGGGTCATCTCCTCCGTGCCGTCAACAGGGAAAAGCAGGCTCCCTATCTGGCCGATATCTTCCAGGATATCTGAAAAAGTACGATTTTTTTCCGACAGGTCTGCGCCAGGGTCCACATGAATGGCAAACAGGAATTTATGCTCTGCCAGAGCCTGTTCCAGGCAATCCAGGTCCACTTCAAAGAAAAGATCCCCAAACGCTCCTGCCTTGACACAAAGCTCGGCAGATTCTTTTTTCATGCCCTGCCCGGTTAATCCTTTTGATCCGGGTGATCCGGATGATCCGTTTGATCCGGGCATATCAGGTGCTTCATCCGGTATCTTTGTCAGAATATTCTCAAGGGCGGCTTGATGGGATTCAAATTCAACTGTGGTATGGGTATGGATGCCGTCCACCATGGCCTTCATCCTGTCAAATCCGGCCAGGAGGCAATCTACGATATCAGGCGTTATCACAAGTTTCTCATCCCTTACATGCATGAAAACATTTTCCATGGCATGGGCCAGGCGGGTCAATGCGGAAAACTGGATGAACCCGGCGCCTCCCTTGATACTGTGAATGGCCCGGAAGGCATGATTGACAAGCTCCTTGTCCACATTTGCCCCTTCTTCCTCCATTTTCAGCAAATCAGGTTCGAGGGCGGCCAGGTCATCTTTAATTTCAGACACAAAGGCCGATGTCATTTCATCTATGATATGGTCGTTTTTTTCAGCCATTGACTGTCCGAAGAATTGACCGGACCGACAGGACGACAATGGTGTGGGTCTGTCCGCGGACCACGTGCCGGATGTACGGAAGCAAACTCGCGTTGATATTTGCCGGGGCCTTTTCAATAAAAGCGTTATCCACTGTCACCACATCGCAGGATGACGCTGCCAGAAAACCTGTATCGTGATGCTTGAGGATTATGACATGGGTATCACTGGTCAGTGCTGTGGCCTCGATACCCATGGGAATGCCGATATCCACAACGGTTATGATGGTTCCTCTCAGGTTGATAAGACCCTTGACAAACAAAGGGGCCTTCTGGACCGGGGTGATATCCTGGACCGGGTATATTTCCCTTGCAGCTGAAATCTCGATTCCCATAAGAGTCTGATCCAGTTCAAATGTAACATACTGCTGCGAACCATCATTTTTTGGAGATAATGCCATTTTCCGCCTGTCTGCCATTGACTCCTAAATTTTGAACTCTTTTGTCACTTTTTTCAAACGGTCCGCCACCCTGGCCATTTCTTCCGACTGATCCGTCTGCTCCCGGGTACCGGTCATGATACCGTCTATCTTTTTTGAAAGCGTGTCAGCATGTTCTGAGATCCGGTCTGTCCGTGCTGAAACAGAGGCCACATCCCTGGCGATTTCATTTACCGCGGTGACCGTTTCCCCCAGGTTCTGTGACACCGAGGTTTCAATCGCAGCGATATGCTTCATGCTTTCAAGTACCGCCCCGGTCTTTTCAGCGGCACTGTTTATATTTTTGGCAACAGAATCGGCTGATTCAGCGGATTCCGCCATGTTCCGGGACACCTCGTTGGTGGTGGCGGCCTGTTCTTCAACCGAGGATGCAATGGTTCCCATGATATTATCCACCTGGGTTATGGTGGAAGTAATATCCGTAATGGCCCCGATAGCTTCTTTTGTATGGGACTGCATCCCGGCCACTTTTTTCCGGATGTCCTCTGTCGCGGATTCCGTCTGACGGGCCAGTTCCTTGACCTCCTTTGCCACCACTGCGAATCCTTTCCCGGCATCTCCGGCGCCTGCAGCCTCGATGGCGGCATTGAGCGCGAGCAGGTTGGTCTTGCCGGCAATGGTGTTGATCATCTCGATGACATCTCCGATCTGGGCTGCGGCATCCTGGAGTTTGTTAACGATATCAAAGGTTCTCGATGCATTGACAGAAGCGGTATTGGTGATGGAAGCACACTTGGAGGAGCTTTTGGTGATCTCGTTCTGGCTGGCATACATCTGCTCCATGGCCGTTGCGATAGTGTTGACGGCGAACGACATCTGCTCGGCTGCAGCGGCCACGGACCCGATATTGGAGGAAACCACGGACAGGTTCTGATTGACTGAATCGATCTCCTGGCTGACCATTTCAGAATTCATGCTGACATCCTTGATCTGTACGCTGACCTGTTCCGACGCGGACGCTATGCTGTTGATATGGTCTGATATTTCCTGGGCGGCAGAAGACATGGCGCTTCCCATATCGCTGCCCTGGCGGGCATTTTCCTTTATCTGGCCTGACAGCCGGCGCAGGCTCTCCGATGAATCCTTGACATCCCGGCTGGTCGTCTTGATTTTGTCTATATGCCTGTTCAGCCGCCGGACCATTTTCGCGAAAATCAGCCAGATTACAAAAATCACGACAATCACGCCTGCCCCGCCTGCAATTATACTGAGATTCCGGGTCCTGTCAACGGCATCCCGGGCTTCCTGGTTGTTCACCATGACCGCGATCCCGCCAAGGACCTTTCTGGAACTTCCGTGGCAGTGGAAACATTTTTTCTCGTTCAGGCTCGGCACCATGATACCCACATAGGGATCGTTTTCTACCTGCAATTCAAACATACCCCGTGCTTCACCGGTCTCGAGCATGGTGTCGCTCTTTGCCGCAAGCTCGGGAGATGACAGGAATTCATTAAAAGACCGGCCGATTGTTTTATCGTTTGTCGAAAAGCTTATGCGGCCGTTGAAATCATAGACATATACATCTGCTTCAGGCAGCATTTCTTCAAGCCGCCGGAACTGCTGCCGCACGGTTTCATTGTCGCCCACGGCCAGAGCATCTGTCATGCCGCCTACAATGGAAGCTGATATTTCACGGCACCTGATTTCCCCCTGACGGTCAATAATGGCTTTTTGAAAAAAATACCCCATCAGGATAATAACGGCCAGAATGACAATCATAATGGCAGAAACAGCCACGGCCGAACGGATCCATCCATGCTCCCTGTAATATGTAACCAGGCTCATGCATCCTCCCTAAAAGATTGAAAAACAATGTCGCCCCTGATATATATGCCCGTATGATACCCGTGGTTCAACATAATATCCCCATCCGGCGCATCTCGCCGGCACCGGGTATCATTATCTGGTACTGCCGTATTTCAAGTATTGTCAAGCATGTTTTCACTAAGGGAAACTACCATAATTTCCGCACAATGGGAAATGAAATATTTTCAGAATCATGCTTTACACATCCCTTTTTGTCCATAGAAGAGATAAAAACCGCAAATTGTTTCAAAAGCTTGAAAAAACAGATCGAATGGATATCCGGCAGACTTGTTCTCAAGCAGCTGGTATTTTCTTCATTAAACCTGTCAGGGAGCCTGTCCTCGATCAAAATAGCATACAGGGATCAAGGTGCTCCTTTTCTGCCGGATTTCCCGGACCATGCCGTTTCCCTGTCCCATTCCGGCGATATCACCGCGGCCGCGATCTGTCTCGTTCAAAACCGCCGTATCGGCATCGATGTAGAAACTGTCGCCCCGATGCCGTCCTCATCCTTTTTGACCACGGCTTTTACCAGAGAGGAACTCGAGCACCTGCCAATGACCCCTGAAGCTGTCTTCAGGCAATGGACCATAAAAGAGGCGTTTTTGAAATACATTCAAAAAGGATTCAATGAAAGCCTTCACAAGGTGGAAATAATCGGCGGCAGGATTTATCATAATAAAGCAGATACCCGGATTTTTTTTGTTTCCATTGACTCCATACCAGGATATATACTTTCAATTGCGGCTGACAGCCGCTTAGCAGAAAACAGGAACCTGTGATTATGAAAAAAACAATCAAATGGACAGCGCTTTTTGCAATTATCATTGCCGGCGGAGCCCTGGTTTACTTTTTAAACAGCGCCCTGCCCATAGGTACGGGATATTCGGCCAAGTACATCTGTTCCCAGGTTTTCCTGGCCGGCCGTGATCCAGGGCCTGTCTTTGAAAACGAGGTGGTTCCCACCCACCCTCTTTTCAAGACTGTCAGCTTCCAGGTGGATTACGACACCCAAACGGTGACCGCAGCCGCCTTTGGATTCTGGAAATCCATGACAGCGGTTTACCGGGAAGGCTGCGGATGCACGCTGGCTGTAGACACAGACAGGGATACCCTGCTGGCACAGGCCGAATACATACCTTCACATGATATCCTGCGACGGGACCTTGACTGGCCATTCGGCCACCGGGTCAATCTTGAGGCTCTCCCAAAAAACGTTAACCCTGAAAAGCTTGGTCTTGCCATTGAAAAGGCTTTTGCAGAACCCGGGCCCGATACCAGAAGACAGACCCAGGCTGTGGTGGTGGTTTACAAAGACCGGCTCATAGCTGAAAAATATGCAGACGGATTCACCAAAGACACCCCCATGCTCGGGTGGTCAATGTCCAAAAGCGTAACAGCGGCCCTTGCAGGCATACTTGTCAAGGACGGCGTGCTCGATCTCATGGAAAACGCCCCTGTAAAGGCATGGGAGGACAAAAGCGATCCACGAAACGGGATCACGCCTGACATGATGCTCAGGATGTCCACAGGACTTGAATTCCAGGAGGAATACGCACCGTTCAAAGATGCCACATACATGCTGTACACCAGCCACAGCATGGCCGATTATGCCGCGTCAAAGCCGCTGAAGGCTCCTTTGGACCGGGAATGGTACTATTCCAGCGGCACCACCAACATCCTGGCAAGAATCATTTTTGACCTGACCGGGCAGGACCTTGCCGCCTTTACCTCTTTTGCCAGGAACCGGCTGTTTTATCAGATCGATGCCTTTTCGGCCGTTATCGAACCCGATGCCTCCGGATCGTTCGTGGGCTCCAGCTATATGTTCGCCACCGCCAGAGACTGGGCCAGGTTCGGCCTTCTTGTAAAAAACGACGGTAAATGGGGAAACAGGCGCATCCTGCCCGAAGGCTTTGTCGACTACCTGTCCACTCCTGCTCCAGGCGCTCCCAAAGGCCAGTACGGGGCACATTTCTGGCTCAATGCGGGCGAGCCAGGCAACCCAGGCGAAAGGACATTCAAAAGCCTTCCTGAGGACATGGTCTACATGAGCGGGTTCAACCACCAGATCGTGGCAGTCATCCCTTCTCTTGACCTTGTTGCGGTAAGACTCGGTGTCACCCATGATGATTCATGGTGCACCGAAACCTTTTTGACCGACATTATTGATGCCGTCGATCATTCAAACTAATGATCAAAGATATATCCGACTGATCGGCGGCTTTTGAAATGCTGCGGCTGTTTTGGGTTGGTCTCGAAATATTTCCTGAACCTGACCATGAAATTGTCCACTGTCCGCGTGCTGGTTTCTCTTGAATACCCCCACCCGGCAAGCAGAAGACTTTCCCGGGACAGCGGTTTGCCTCTATTGGCGATAAAGATCCTGAGTAAAATGGCTTCCTGCTCGGTCAAAATGATGTGCCCGGCTGCACAGTCCGCCTCAAAAGTGGAAAAATCGATACGGTTGGGTCCGAACTCATAGGCATCACCCTCAAACATATCGAGTGTCGAAGCCGTGTCTCTGCCCGGGTTCTTTTCTCCGTACCAGGTCTGTTTTATAAGCAGGCGCTTTACCCTCAGCATGAACTCATCGAGGTCAAAGGGTTTGGACAAATAATCGTCCACTCCGTAGCTCAGTCCCTTGACCTTGTCACGGGTATCGCCCCGGGCCGACAAAATCAGGACAGGCAGCCTGGAATCCTCGCTGCGTATTGTTTTCAATACGGAAAAACCGTCAATCATGGGCAGCATGATATCCAGGACCACGAGATCCGGATGCCAGGAGCGCCACTGGTCCAGGCCGCTGATTCCATCCTCGGCCACGGCTACGTCATACCCCTGCAAGGAGAGGTTCAATTTAATCCCCTGGGCGATATGGGCTTCATCCTCTATGACCAGGATGCGTTTTTTTTCAGCAGTTTCCATAAATTCTTCTCTTTGATTGTCGCCAGGTTGGCCCGTGGGATCGAAAGGGTAAAACGTGCGCCTTTTTGATAACCCTGGCTGTGGGCCGATATTCTCCATCCATGTATCCTTGCGATGCTTGATACCAGGTAAAGCCCGAGCCCGCTGCTTTTCATCTGAAAATTTTCCCTGTCGCCGGATTGGTAGAATTTTGTAAATATTTTTTTTATTTCGGCTTTGTTGATACCAACCCCGTTATCGATAAAATCGATAGTGGCCTTCTGGAGCATGGAAGTAAATACAATTTTGAGCCGTGGAACCTCTGATTTGTTGTACTTGACTGCATTTGAAAAAATGTTCATGAGCAGCATTTCAAATAAAAACTGGTTCACCGGAAACGCGAACGAATGCGAACCTTTGTTTTCGATCTGGATTTCACAATTTCTGAACAGAGATCTGTTCTTGCGGCAGAATTTCTCTACAAGTGCCACCAGGCTTTTTGTTTCCAGTTCGGTTCCAAAAATCCTGCTCTCCACCCGGGCCAGGTTGAGAATACTGTTGATGTTTTCCGTGAGCCGGTCGATATCCTTGAGCATGTCGGTACTGTATTTTTTGATATCCTTGCTGTCAAATTCATGCCGGATAAAGGTTTCGATATAAATTCTCAAGGAAGTGACCGGTGTCTTGAGCTCGTGGGTAAAATTATAGATGAAATTGTGCTGGAGCCTGAACAGGTTTACCGTCCGCTGGTAATATATGAAGGCCAGAAGAATCCCGGTCAGAACCACCACGATCAAAAGGCTCAAGACCAGCACGGTCATTCCGGTTTTCGATGGGAAAAGCTGCCTGGGATCAATATGAAATTTTAAAACAATGGTTTCAAGTGCGCTGGTAATCTCCATGTACCAGGATACGGTCAACACCAGGAAAGTAGCCAGGGCAAACACGGAACAGGCAAAAATGAAAACCGGGTGCAGGTACCATTTTGAGGGATTTAAAAACTGCATATCAACCGGCGGACAGATGACTGGGGAATTTGATGCTGAACCGCACCCCGTTTCCCTTTTCACTCTCACAGGCGATACTGCCCTGGAGTGTCCTGGTCACCAGGTTGAACACAATGGACATGCCCAGACCTGTGCCGCCATGTCCCCGCATGGTGGTGTAAAAAGGATCGAACACCTTTTCCAGCTCACCTGGATCCATTCCAGTCCCGTTGTCGGAATAGACAAAAATCACCATTTTATCTTCAAGGGTTACATCTATACGGATTTCTCCATGGGACACGCCCTCGAATCCATGAATCAGAGAATTCATGACCAGGTTGGCCACGATCTGGGAAAGAGCGCCCGGGTGGGAATGCACCTCGATATTCGTATCGCAGTTTACAACCACCTTGTGGCCTGTTTTCTTGTACTTTGGTCTCAGGCTGAGAAGGATCTCCCGCAGGTACTGGTCCAGGTTGAACCGGCGCTTTTTTTCGCTTGACTGATCCACGGCCACCTGCTTGAAGCTGCTGATCAGTTCCGCGGCCCGCTGCATGTTGATCAGAATGGAGTTGGCCACTTCCTGGGTGGTGGCAAGAAAATTTTCAAGCTCGCTTCGCTTTAGTTCACCGGTATCGTAAACTTTTTTAAACTCACGGGTCTTGGCCTCGAGAAAAGAAGCCGCGGTCACCCCGACACCCACCGGCGTATTGATTTCATGGGCGACACCGGCCACCAGCTCACCAAGGGCGGCCATTTTTTCAGACTGCACCAGCTGGTCACGGGTTCTCTCCAATGTCTCGACCGATGCCAGCAATTCTTCATTGGCCTTTTCCAGATCTTTTTGATAGGTTTCCTTTTCACGGATCAGGCGGGCCCTTTCAAACGCCTTGTTGACCGCATGGTAAAGAACGTTCATGTCCTGGACAGGTTTGATGATATAATCCCATGCACCCAGCCTCAGGGCCTCGACCGTATCTGCGATGTTTCCGGCACCGCTGACTATGATAATGGGAATGCCGGCATTTCTTTCGGTAACACTGGCAAGAACTTCAAGACCGTCGACTTCAGGCATGCGCAGGTCGCAGAGCACCAGGTCAGGCGGGTCCTTTTCAAAAAGGGCAAGCCCTTTCCTTCCGTTTTCAGCTGCCGTCACCTCGAACCCGAAATCTTCCAGAAAGCCTATGATACTGTCCCGTATATAGGCCTCGTCGTCAATAACCAGGATGCGTTTGGTTTCATGGGTCTGCATGTTCAAAGATATCATTCCTTCAAAAGGTTGCACAGGACATTCAAGTCACTTGCAGGCTTGATAATTATCTTGTCCGATGTAATCCCCAGTTTTTTAACGGATTTCGGCGGGATATAGTCGGCGGAACCTGTGTGGACGACAAAACGGATACCGGGCCTGAGCTTTCTTGCTTCAACCATAAAGGTGTTGCCGTCAATCCCGGGCAGCCGGATATCGACAATGGCGTCGTCAATGGAATGCTCCTTTACGATCTCCAGTGCCGCCTCCCCGCTTCCCGCCTGGAAAACAGTATAACCGTCATCTTCCATAAAAGCAGCGATGCTCTGGCGTATGCTCTCTTCATCATCCACTATCAAAAATTTCCTGGATCGGTCCGCCATTCAGCCTCCCGAAAAAACTTTTGTCCGGTTACCGTGATGCCAGCAGCTGCTGGACCTGCATGGAAAGATCATCGACAGATACCGGTTTCATTATAAATCGTTTTATCCCGGCTTTTTCGAGCATCTGCCGGTTCAAAGCGCCCACGTATCCGCTGCACAATATTATCGGGATATCGTTTCGCATTGCCAGCATTTCTCTGGCCAGTTCAAATCCGGTGATATCGGGCATCGTCTGATCTGTTATCACAATATCTATATTATTTTGATTTTTTTTAAAAAAGTCAAGTGCTTCAATGCTCGAAAAAAACATATCCACCTTATATCCCATGGATTCAAAGCCTTCCTTGCACATACCGGCGATATCCTCATCATCGTCAATCACCATGATCCGCTCCCCTGCCGCGGGTTTTGTCTCTATCCGGTTTTCAAGTCCGGGGCCAAGCTCAGATTCCCTCGAGACTACCGGCAGCAGGATAGTAATCCGGGTACCCCTGCCCGGCGAGCTCTTGACACGAATATCCCCCTTGCAGATATTGACGATGCTGTAAACAGTGGCAAGACCGAGGCCCGTTCCCTTTCCTTCCTCCTTGGTGGTGAAATAGGGATCGAAAATCCTGTCCAGAATATCCTCCTGCATTCCCATACCGGTATCCTTGACCGTCAAAGACAGATATCTACCTTCACCTTGTGTAAGATTCGGAAACTCGATAATATCCTGCCTGGACAGCACTGTTTCCTTCAACGACAACGTCAGTTCGCCGCCGGTTTCTTCCATGGCATGGTAAGCATTTGTGCAAAGGTTCATGACCACCTGGTGGATCTGGGTCGGGTCAGCCTCGACATATCCGCAGTTCCTGTCGATATCGTCTATGAGCTTGATGGTTGAAGGAATGGAGCCCCGCAAAAGGGTGAGCCCCTCCTTGACCACCGGATGAATCCTGATTATCCGTTTTGCCTGCTCGTTTTTCCGGTTGAAGGACAAGACCTGGCTGACAAGTTCTGCAGCCCGCAATGCAGCTTTCTGGATTTTTTCGCTGTGCCTGTAAATGCTGGATTCTTTTTCCACAAGCCGCATGATCATGTCTGAATAACCCAGTACCGGGCTTAAAATATTGTTCAAATCGTGGGCGATACCGCCGGCTAAAGTTCCTATAGCCTCCATTTTCTGGGATTTGCGCAGCTGTTTTTCCAGTCCCTGCCATCGCTGTTCGGCTTTTTTCCGGTCTGTCACATCCAGAAGTGAAACGACAATCCGGTCGGTCTCCGGGATCAGTCCGATACTGACATAAACGTAGCGCTGGTCGCCATTTTTACCGTTGAATTTGATTTCATACTGCAAGGGGGTATTTTTTTCCTGGTCCGGGGTGCTGGATTGAAGATGAAGATAGTTTTTCAAAACCTCGATATCATCCATTGGAACAAAATCAGACCAGTTTTTTTTCCCCACAATGTCGGTTTTTTTCATTCCTGCCATCTCGGAAAACCGGGAATTGACCATGGCAATGGTGCCGTTTGCCTCGAGAATCATGGCCGCTGTACCGGTGTATTCAAAAACCGCCTTGTAACGGGCCTCGCTGGCCTTGAGCGCCTCGGTCCTTTCTTTGACAAGTTCTTCGAGGCGTTCCTGGTATGCCTTGTTTTCAAGTTTCAGCCGGCTTTTCTCCAGGCATTTTTTCACTGAATAATACAACACCTTCATGTCTTCAATGGGCTTTAAGATATAATCTGCGGCCCCGAGATGCAAAGCATCGACGACAGCGGCAATATTCCCGGTGCCCGACGCCACCACCACGGGGATACCGGGTGCCTGCATCCGCAGATTTTCCAGGACCTGCAGCCCGTCCATCTCCGGCATTCTCAAATCAAGGAGCACCAGGTCTGGTTTCTCTTTTTCAAAAACCGCCAGGCCCTGCCGGCCGTTCTCCGCTTCAAAAACCTGGAACCCATAGTCCTCGAGATAGGTGCGGATACTCTGCCTGATATAGGATTCATCATCAACGGTTAATATTTTGTATACCTTATGATCCCTATCGATCATGATCATCCTTTCCATGCGTTAACAAATGATACCCCGTTACCATGGGGGGCCTTGTTTTAAGCCCCCTAACCTTATTCCCGGACAACCTTGTCTGTCAAGGGTTAATGCTGCTTTTGACAAAAGGGATAAAAAAGACTGTCAGTCAAAGGACTTAATGACGGCTTTCAGATAATGTCCATGGGCGGTTAAATAAAACGACAGGGGCCGTGAAAAGTTGCGTCCCAGTATGCCGTCCACAAAGAGCCGGCTGATATACTGTTCCTGCCCGAGTAATCTTTGAGACTGCCGGAAAATAATCTTTTCTTCAGGTGTCAGGCTCGATACCATGTCCAGCATCACAGTCTTGGCCCGGGGCAGGTACATCCAGAAGTAAAAAAGATCGAGGGCCGAGATGATGATCATCACGGAAAGATCCCTGACTTCAGAATTGCGGCTGTTCAGCAGTTTTTCTGGCTTTTCAAGGATATTGAGTGATTCTGTTTCAGGGAACAGCAGCTCCAGCCTCGCATAAGTGTCGAACAGGTCTGAAAAAGTTTTACCTATATCTCTTTTCCGTAGCCCCATGTTGTAAAACCGGTCGGCCGTCCCTTCTATAATCCCTGCGACGAAGTCGGACGATGCCTTGGAAATTATGGCGGCCCATTTTTGAAGAACTTCGTTTATCATGGGAGTGCCTGCAACGGCCATTGCCAGACCGATAAGGGCATTTAACCCTATGGCCACGGGGATGGATAAAATGCTCCTGAAAAAATTACCGGTGACGGCCACCTTGGGCAGCCCGCGAAGGGCATTGTGGGAAGACAGGTAAATACCGTTGACAATTGCCATGACTGAATACAGCAAAAGCGGGCTGGTGTCCATGGTGATTCCAAAAGTCCTGTCAAGGAGCACTGTTTTCACGGCGTAATCAAGAAGAGGTACAGAAAACCCGGTGTACATCAGAGAATCCGTCAGCCTGTCCCAGCTGACATAATCGTTCCATTTGAGCACTGACGAGCGCCGCAGCCCGCGCCCGCCGAGCACGGACTGCAGGATGTTCCTGAAACCCGTTATGGAAAACCATATGACCGCGCCAAAACCTGCCAGAAGCCACCAGTCCTTGGTCAAAAAAAAACAAAGGAAAGCGGGAATGAATCCAATGCCTATTTTCAAGCAGTTTTTCAATTTCGAGTTCAAATTTTTCCAGGAATACCTTATCTTTGACTGTACGGTGTCCTGCAGTCCCAGATCAGCTGCAGACAGGCGGGTTTTATGTTTTCCTCCCAGTGCTACGACATTGCCTTTACCCTTTGGATCCAGCACAAAGGCATCCACAACCCATTTGGTTTTCTGGGTGGAAATCAACTGGTGCACACCGGGAAGGTATTTCAAGACACTTGTTACATATCTTGCAACAGGTCCTGCAACTTCCTGGTATAACAGGGTCAGCTGCTTGTGCATTATTATTTTGACCGGTAATATCAACCGATCGCCTGTAGACCGCCTGATTTCCTTTCTGGCCCTGGGCGGCAGCGTATTTACTGCGCCGAAACCCATTCCGTATGCCTGGTATGTTTTTCCGCTTGAATCACTTCCGATACGGGTCTTGAGGGGTCGTACCGCGTACATATTTTTCAAAGCACTGATATCATAAAGAATTTCCATCAACTTTTCCAGCCGGTTAGATTTATCGTCATACTCGCCGTGATCGACTGTCTTTATGATATTGCGCACAATCTGCTTGAGTTTCAGCAGACTGCCTGAATTGATGGCTTCTTGAAGCTCATTTACTGAAAATATATTGTCAGTTGACCCGGAAAGGATATTTTTCAGCGTAATGATTTCCAAACGGCTGATCATACCCTTGCCGGCATAAAGAATCTCAAGGATATCTTCGGGTTTCAGGTCACCTACGTTGAGGGTTATCCTGTATGCGTGGTGCAGCTGTTCGATATTGTCGAGAAGATCCGTGAAATTGAACCTGAGACGGGGCGGAACTTCGGCCTCATTTGAAAAATCAAGGGAATGCAGTGTATCCAGCTGCTGATCCGGGAACAGAAAGGTTGAAACAATGGTATCAACGGTGAATCCTTCCAGTTTTGCCGCCAGATCGTCGATCTTTTTTTCCGGATCAAAAACAACACCCTTCCCTTTATTGTGCAATGCCGTGATCCGCTTGTGTATGGCCTTTATCACCGAGGCATGGATATACTCACCGAGATGATTTATGGAGGGCTGACCCGGATAAATAAATGTCAGAAACCCTTCCGGGGTAAGCGGTGCCATGTCGACATCAAAACGCCTGCATATATCATCCAGGTGACTATTGTTGAATTCATCCAGGAGACGCAGTATGTATTTTTTCTGAAACTGCAGGACCGCTTTACCCTGTTCCATGAATGCCACCACATGGGGTTCTGCAAGAAAACACAAAAAAGATTCGACATCCGGCAGTTCCCTGGATACCCAAATGAACGATATGCGGCGGTTCCGGTATCGTGCCCACAGTTCGATACCAATACGAAGGTCGATTTCCATGATACGGGCCGCTTCGATCAGTTCTGCGGCAAACCGGGGTTCTATGTAATGGTAGTAAATTACCCGCAAGCGCCTGATTCCTTTTATCCACGCATCCATGATCAGATGGGTAGGGGACTTGCGGCCCGATGTATGGGCATCATGGACATGATCATCAAAAGTGATCTGGTTCCAGGCCTCAGGCATTTCAAGCAAATGATACCTGCGAAGCTGTTTTCGGATAGTCCTGGGCTTTCCAAAAGCTGCAAGCCTGAAATCATGTGCCAGTTGAAGCTGGGCCGGATAATCACCCTTTGCCCGGACAAAGGATTTCATGATCTGCAGCAGCACCCGGGCGGTATTTTTGGGCATGGGGCCGTCGGCTGCACTGAAAATATCATCTTTCAAACATTTCAATGCCTGCAGGCGGTTTTCGATTTCACCCCTTTCCATGGATTCAAGCAGGTTTACTATTGAATATGCCGTTCTGAGACCCTTTGACTCGGCAAGTTCCTTGATCCCCAGGGGATGAAAAAACGGGTAATACAGTTTTCGTGTATAGTTGAGATTCCTGTCCGGATCATAGATGGAATTGACTACACGGATAAGCTCATGATCCCGTTCGTCAAAGAATAACTTTTGTATCATGTTTCAATAAATCCGCCAGAATCAGTTGACACCAAAAACACATACCATGTGTAATTCAGTCAAACAAAATGGTCAATGGAAAAATCAGGAACGCAGATTTACTGCGTTGTCAAAATTACTGACAGGTATACAGGGATAAATGATCCTGCTTAAGGTTTCCGCGGGATCAAAATCATGATAGACTTTGTCCGGGTTAAAAAATGAAATACAACAAATCATGCTTGCCGGGAGGATTTAAAATGAATGGGTCTGTAAAGGATAAAATCATTACGAATCGAGGGGGGTGGACAGGTAGAATTTTGAAGGTCGAACTTTCCTCCGGCACCATCACACAAATCGACACTGATTTGTATGCCAGGGATTTTCT
>CAYNHL010000046.1:23852-24634 GCA_964397015.1 uncultured Desulfobacterales bacterium
CGGTATTGCCACACGTCTTTACTGGGAACTGGTTCCTGCAAAAATTTCAGCACTGGATCCTGAAAATCACCTGATTTTTATGACAGGTCCGCTGACGGCGACCGGCGTCCAGGGTGCTTCACGGTTTGAAGTCGCCGGGAAATCACCCATGCTCATGCCTGAAGGGTTCTGTTATGGCAATATGGGCGGGTTCTGGGGCGCGGCCCTGAAAAGAGCGGGATATGACGGGCTTGTAATTTCAGGCAAGGCAGATCATCCGGTGTGCCTGGTTGTACAAAATGATAAAATCGACATAGAAGATGCACGGGATATCCACCTGTACGGGGTCTCTTCGACAGCGTCCTGTCTTAAGGAAAAATATGGGGATACCATCCACTTTATTACAACTGGCCCCGCCGGAATGAATCAATGCCGGACCGCGAATTTAATGACAGATAATGAAGGAAGTGCAACAGGCGGGTTCGGGGCTGTCCTGGGTTCAAAAAATTTGAAAGCAATCGCTGTTACCGGCAGCAATTCACCATCAGTACATGACCCTGCCGCCCTTAAGGAACTGAACCGCAGAACCATTGAACTGAACAAACGGGATATCTCTTTTAATCCGTTTCCACCGGACCAGGTCTCACGTAAGGGAAAAGCATCCTGTTTTCAGTGCGGACTTGACTGTGCTATCCGGTCACGATACAGCGTTGAAGGCGGCAGTGATGTCGTACGCAAATGCCAGGGCATGTTTGTTTATCTCCCGTATGTTATGGCGCGTCCGGGGGAACCGGCTAAAACAG
>CAYNHL010000047.1:0-24569 GCA_964397015.1 uncultured Desulfobacterales bacterium
ACCCCTTTTTTTCTGGTATCGGCACAGGATGCCACCGGAACACGGCCGCGGTCGCCTTATTCGGCAGGGACAGCAAAACCCCACCTGCAAAATTCTTACATGCGATTGCCCTGGGCTCTCAAGCTTTTCGTGTTGACCCGCCTGCATGGATGGGATATCCTGATATATTACATTAACGGTAAGGTCAGAAGGCCTTTTGGTTCGACTACAGAATCCACTCTGTCTTACATTGGGGGACCAGTGCCGCAGACAGAGCTTTTGGATGGCCAAAATCACCTGAAAGAGATCCTGGTCGGAATCATTGAAAAGAAAATAGACCTTTGCCATCTCCATGACAGCCTTCCTGTAACTGTCCTGGACATAATGCTGTATGCCCAGCAGATTGTAGATGATCTTGAAACCTCGGGTCAGAGTCCTGTGATTTCCTGCAAAGCCGGATGCAGTTACTGCTGTCATACCCAGGTTCAGATTATTCCGCTCGAGGCCCTGGTTATTTTTTCGTTTGTGAAGGATAATTTCAGTGACCATCTTATCGGCCGCACCAGGGAAAAAATGCATCACAACTGTCATATGGCACATGGCCGGACATTCGAGGGGCGTTATGCCGTCAGGGCCCAGACCCCCTGTGTTTTCCTGGAGTCAGGCAGGTGCCTTGTCTATCCGGTTCGTCCCTTTATCTGCCGTGCCTGGAATTCCCTGGACTGTTCGGCCTGCCGTTCAGCCTATTATTCCGGGAACTGCCAGGCTGAAATCGAGACTGCTCCTGCCAGAAATTACGTGTTTTCGTCCGCAAGGGATGCCTTTTCCGATTTGAGCGGCAGGCTGGAACTGAAAACCGGGAAGCTCGATATGGCCCATGCACTGTTGTGCTGCTTTTCATTTGCCGATCCTTTGTCCCACTGGTTGACAGGCAGGTCCCTGTTCGATGGAGACAACTGGAATACCGGAGAGCCCGATGCCCTGTAATACAAACCGGAATGTGGAACCGGTATGATTACACGATGTCGAAATTTGACTTTACACTGCCGCTTATAAAAGATAGTAGAATAAAAGAGATATTTTAATCACAAGGAGAATCTCAATGACAGACCAGGATAATCATGACGGCAAGGGCCCTGAAGATGAAACAATGGATTTTGCCAGCATGCTGGATGAATATGATTCCGGCATAAGCCGGGACCTGAATGTAGGAGATCCTGTGGAGGGACGTATCATTTCCATCGGGAGCAGCCGGATATACGTGGATACCGGTACCAAGAGCGATGGCGTGGTGGAAAAATCAGAGCTTCTGGATGAAAACAACGAACTGCCTTTTTCAACGGGTGATCCCATCAAACTTTACGTGGTATCGGTCAACGAGAGTGAAATCATTTTGTCCAAAGCCATTTCCGGTGCCGGTATGGCAGCCATGATCGAAGACGCTTACCGCGGCCGGACACCGGTCGAAGGCAGGGTTACCGGGGTGGTAAAGGGTGGTTTTACCGTGGACATAATGGGCAAACGGGCTTTTTGCCCAGTCAGCCAGATGGATGTGATCTATGTGGAAACACAGGAAGACTATGTCAACCAGACGTTTCATTTTTTAATTACCAGGTATGAGGACAATGGCAGGAATATAGTAGTATCGAGACGCGAATTGCTTGCCGAACAGATAGAACAGGAGCGCAGGGCTTTTTTGAGTACCCTCTCCCAGGGGGATGTAATCGAGGGGACAGTTACCAGGCTGATGCCTTTTGGTGCTTTTGTAGAGCTTGTTCCCGGAATGGAGGGGATGATACATGTATCGGAATTGAGTTGGTCCAGGGTGGAAAAACCTGAGGAGGTGGTGAAAAAAGGGGATCGTGTCAAGGTAAAGGTACTGGCTATCGAGCCAGGGAAAGAGAAGGCGGTTCCAAAAATAGGCCTGTCCATAAGGCAGCTGTCATCAGATCCCTGGGACGATCTTGAAAGTACGGTCAAACCAGGAGAGCAGATGTCGGGGAAGGTTGTCAGGATCGCCCCTTTCGGTGCGTTTGTCGAAGTTGCCCACGGCCTGGAGGGCCTGGTCCATATAAGCGAAATGAGCCATACACGGCGGGTTGTCAAGGTGGATGATGTCGTTAAACCGGGTGATATCGTCCAGGTGGTGGTAAAGGCTGTGGACCAGGATCGAAAGCGTATTTCCCTGAGTATCAAGGACGCATTGGGAGACCCCTGGGTCGGGGCCAACGTCCGGTATGCTGCAGGCAGTGTTGTAAAAGGAACCCTGGAAAAACGGGAAAATTTCGGTATGTTCATTTCCCTTGAACCCGGAATAACCGGGTTGCTGCCTTCTTCTGTCCTGTCCGCCTCGGACAAGGCCCCGGAATATTCCGCTGCAAAACCAGGCGACAGTATCGAAGTGACGGTGACGGCAGTGGACGAGGAAAACCGCCGTATATCACTGGCACCGTCAGGGGATGCCGGAAAAGACGACTGGTCGTCCTATGCTGGATCAGGCAGTGCGCCCATGGGGACCATGGCATCTGTTTTAAAGGAGGCCTTGAAAAAAGAAAAAAAATAGATTATGGGATAAAAAAAACAGGGAACTTCGCCAGGTGAAACAAAACAAGACATATCAAGCGGGTCTGGACATTGGCTCAACCACCGCCAAGCTTGTTTTGATCAATGAGGAAAATGAGCTTATCTTCTCAAGATACGAAAGGCATCATGCCCGTATCATCGATACGGTATCCGCTTTTTTTTCAGATGTAATGGAGGGTCTGGGCAACTGCCTGCTCAATATAGCATTGACCGGTTCAGCCGGAATGGGTTTTGCCAGGATGATGACCCTTCCATTTGTCCAGGAAGTAGTCTGTACCAATGAAGTTGTGCGCAGTTTGTACCCCGGGGTCAGGACCGTACTGGATATCGGGGGTGAAGATTCCAAGATGATTTTCATGTCCCCGGGCAGGCCGCCGGATATCCGCATGAACGGGAGTTGTGCCGGCGGGACGGGTGCATTCATAGATCAGCTGGCAACCCTTCTGGACAGGTCTCCCGGCGACCTGAACCGTCTGGCCGGCGACCATACCCGTCTTTATCCCATAGCATCGAGGTGCGGCGTGTTTGCCAAAACCGATGTGCAGAACCTGCTCAGCCGCAATGTTCCGGTCGAGGATATAGCTGCTTCTGTTTTTCACGCCGTTGCCATCCAGTGTCTCAATACCCTGTCCAGGGGATTTGATATCCGGCCTAAACTGCTTTTGTGCGGAGGGGTGTTCGCGTTTCTGCCTGAACTGGTCAATGCGTTCATGGCAGTTCTGGGACTGTCAAAGGCCGACCGGGTGGTTCCGGATGATCCTGAACTGCTGCCCGCGGCAGGGGCTGCAATGCTCAGCCGCCGCAGCCGGGAGGCTTATGAGATAAACACCCTGGCTGAATGGCTGTCCAGCAGGCATGGCCTGCCCGGGGAAAACCAGAACCGCCTTCCCCCGCTGTTTACTTCCAAAAAGGACCTTGCCGCATGGGAACAGCAGCAGCAGCGTATGAATATCTGCAGGATATCCCTGGCTGATTATGAGTCAGACACCTGTTTTATAGGGATCGACTCCGGATCCACGACCACGAAGATCGTGGCACTGGGCGATCAGGACCAGGTTCTGTTCGACTGGTACCGAAACAATAACGGTAATCCTATCCAGGCAGTCACTTGCGGCCTGGGCGAATTTTACCGGAAAGTCAGGCAGGATAAACCGGAACTGAAAATTGCCATGACCGCTGTGGCAGGTTATGGTGAAGATCTTATCCGGACAGCTTTCGGGATGGATATCGGTGTAGTGGAAACAATCGCCCATTATGAAGCTGCAAGGCATATAGCCCCCGGGGTCTCTTTTATTCTGGACATAGGCGGCCAGGACATGAAGGCCATATTTATTCAAAACGGTGTCATTCACCGTATCGAGCTCAACGAGGCATGCTCGTCCGGATGCGGCTCTTTTATTGAAACCTTTGCCGGGTCCATGGGATACCGTGTACAGGACTTTGCATCCATTGCCCTCTTGGCAAAAGCCCCCTGTGACCTTGGTACGCGCTGCACTGTTTTCATGAATTCCAAGGTCAAGCAGGCGCTGCGTGAAAACGCGGGCGTGGATGAAATCAGTGCGGGACTGTCCTATGCCGTGGTGAAAAACTGCCTGTTCAAGGTTCTCAAACTGAATGACATGTCGGAAACAGGCAGTCACATAGTGCTGCAGGGCGGCACGTTCAGGAATCCATCCATTGTCAGGGCGATAGAGATCCTTACCGGCCGTGATGTGACCTATACCGATATGCCAGAAATGATGGGCGCGTTCGGGGCGGCACTGATCGCACGCAGGACATGGATAGAACAGGGGGAGCCGGTATCTTCCTTTGTATCACTGGATCAACTGGATTCTGTTGCCGATTTCAAAACCAGGCAGATATTGTGCAAGGGGTGCGACAATGCCTGCACCGTCACCAGGTTCGATTTTTCCAACAAAAAATCTTTTTTTTCAGGAAACCGTTGCGAGAAGGTGTTTTATGCCAAAGGGGAGTTGCGGCCGGAAAAAGGATTTGATTTCAGCGCATTCAAATGCATGCTGCTGTTCGACAGGGATATGGCGCCGCATCCTGACCCGCTGTTTACCGTCGGTATTCCCAGGTGCCTGAATTTTTATGAAAATTTTCCTTTCTGGCACGCTTTTTTTTCCCATTGCGGTATCAATATCGTGGTATCTGCGCCATCTACAATGGCGATGAGCGACACTGCCAAAGGCAGTATCATGTCGGACAGTATCTGTTTTCCGGCCAAGCTTGCAAACGGCCATGTGCTGGACCTGGTACATAAAAAGGTGGACCGGATTTTTTATCCCCTTGTCATGTATGAAAAAGATGAATTCAATACGGTTATCAACAGCTTCAACTGTCCCATTGTCAGCAGCTACGCAGACGTTATCGACAGCAGCCTCGACCCGGCAGCACGGTTCAAAATCCCCCTGGACAAGCCGGTTGTCACTTTCAAGGATGAGTCACTGCTGGTAAAATCCTGCCTGGCCTATTTAAGGCCACTTGGTGTCCCGGGCAACCGGATCAGGGCGGCCGTGGCAAAAGGACTTTGTGCCCAGGACAACTACAGGGAAGAGGTCCAGAGCAAAGCTGCCATGCTGATTCAAAAGGCACAACGGGAAAAACGGCTTCTGGTGGTGCTGGCCGGCCGGCCCTATCATGTCGATCCTCTGATCAGCCAGAATATTCCACAGATACTGACGGATTTCGGCGTTGATTTCATCACCGAGGACGGGGTCCCGGATATCGGGGAACAGGCCTTTGACCGGTTGCAGGTCCTTACCCAGTGGGCATATCCCAACCGGTTGTACAACGCGGCCGGATGGGTCGCACGGCAGAAAGATCATATCCAGATGATCCAGCTCAATTCCTTTGGATGCGGACCTGATGCAGTGACCATCGAGGAAAACCGGCAGATACTGGAAACAGGCAACAAGAACTTTACCCTGGTAAAAATCGATGATATTTCCAGCGGCGGATCGGCCAAATTAAGGCTGCGATCAATGGTGGAATCCTTGAGGCGCCGCAAGCCAGGGAAAAAACAGGGTCTTTCACAGCGAAAGACAACCCCCAGTTTTGAAAAAAGTGACCGTTACAGGACCATCATCGCCCCTTATTTTGCCGAAGATTATTCCGGGTATCTCAGCGCTGTTTTTCAAGCTGCCGGTTACCGGATCGACATCCTGCCTAAACCCGACCGGGAGTCGGTGGAGACGGGCCTTCGATATGCCAGCAACGATATTTGCTATCCTGCGACCCTTGTGACCGGGGATATCATCAAGGCATTGAAATCGGGACACTACGATCCGGCCCGGATTGCTGTCGGCATTACGCAGACCGGAGGCCAGTGCAGGGCATCCAATTATATTTTTCTGATAAAAAAAGCCATGGTGGCGGCCGGATTCGATCATATCCCGGTTATTTCGGTTACCACCGCCACCGGACTGACCCATCAGCCCGGGTTTGAAATCAACTGGTTCAAGCTGATCAAGCTGCTGTTCGTGACAACCATGTATGCCGACTGCATTGCCAAGATGTATTATTCCACCGCTGTAAGGGAAACCGGTAAAGGCACCAGCCAGAAGCTCAGGGAACATTATATCCAGGCTGCCTGTCCCTTTATAACTGCAAAGGATTATAAAGGTATTTTTTCATTGCTGGATGCAGCTGTTTCAGAATTCAACCAGGTCAGGGTACATGATCGCCCCTGTCCCAGGATAGGGATTGTCGGGGAAATTTATATCAAGTACAATAATTTCGGGAACCAGTTCCTGTCAGATTTCTTGATTGAAAACGAAGTTGAGCCGGTCATTCCACCTATACTGGATTATTTTATCCAGGACCTGGTCAACTACAGGGAAAATGTCCGCGCCCACATCCGCCACAGGAAAATAAATGATATTATGGGCCGGTTCATAGAGACTTTCATCAACACCTATCATAAAAAGATCAACAGCAGGTTCAAGCGGTTCAGGTTTTATTCTCCCTTTCACGATATTTTCAAGGTGGCTCAAAAAGCCGGCCGGATTCTGTCTCTGGTCAACCAGTTCGGTGAGGGCTGGCTGGTACCCGGAGAGATTGCATGCCTGGCTGAAGAAGGTGTAAACAATGTAATCAGTGTCCAGCCCTTTGGATGTATTGCCAACCACATTATTTCAAAAGGGGTTGAAAAAAGGATAAAAACCCTTTATCCGGAAATGAATCTTTTGTATCTTGATTTTGATGCCGGCACCTCCGAGGTCAATGTCCAGAACCGGCTTTATTTCATGGTCGAAGCGGTGAAAGCCCCTTTCAGAAAAGACAGCGTTCACGTCCCTGGTTCATGAGCAGTCCTTTCAGGATGCCCGTTTTGCCAGTGTTAAGTCGAGTGTGACTTTATAAACCGGCCGATTTCATCGATGGCTGTTCGTGCTTCCTTAAGGTAGCGGGCAAAATAATGCCAGACATGGAACATATCTTTTTCGACAGACAGCATGACCTGTGCTCCTGTCTTTTTTACCAGTCGTTCAAGAGCCTTTGCATCGTCCAGAAGAACCTCGTTTTCACCGGCGTGGATCAGTACCGGGCACAGGGTGCAAAACCTGTGGTTGATTGGAGAGACACCGGGATCTGACAAGGGTTTTTTTGTGTACATCTTTGCAATTTTCAACAGCAGGGCCCGGTTCAGCATGGGATCATCCGGCTGCTTTTCATCATGGGAGGCATTGCGGCATTCAAGATCAACCCAGGGTGAAATGAAAACCGCGCTTGCAGGCATCGGATGTCCAATGCGGTCCAGGTGAGCCAGAAGACCCAGGCACAGACCGCCGCCGGCTGAATCACCGGCAATGTGGATGGTATCTGAAGCATTTTGCCGCTGCATGCTGAAAAAGGCATGAATCACGTCTTCCTGTCCGGCAGGGAAGGGGTGTTCAGGGGCCAGACGGTATTCAATCATCAGTGTGCGTGTTGCCGAGGCAGCTGCGATCCGGCTGGCCAGGTCCCTGTGGGACCGGATGGACCCGGCGACAAAGCCTCCTCCATGGATATACAAAAGGCTGCGATGGGGAGCTGCATTCTCAGGGGTCAGCCATGCGGCCGGTATATGATCCAGAAAGAAGCTTGAGAAATCGACCCCGGGATCGGGCTTGAAAGCCCTGGTGCTGTTGTCCAGAAGGGTGCGATAAGCTTCTATACCTGTGGAATCGATGTCCGGTCTGGATTTCAGGTGCTTGAATATGGCTGACAGTACATGGGACACGGGAGGCTTCATACTCTTTGCCGCTAAGGGTTGATAATTTAGATTGAAAAAGGTATCACACTCCCATATGATTTCCCAGGAAATTTTTCATGAATTCACATAAAACAGCTGCCGCATCACTGGTTGTCACAGATCTGGACGGTACCCTGCTCAGAGACGATAAAACTGTTTCATCCAGGGATCTTGTCCTGCTGGAAACAGCAAAGCAGGCAGGATCGTGGACAGCAATAGCCACCGGCCGGTCGCTTTATTCATTCAACAAAATTATGATGTCCTTGAAAAAAAGGAACAATTGTCAGCTGCCGGTGGATTTTGTTGTTTTCTCAACCGGTGCGGGTATCATGACATTTCCGGACACCCGGATCATGAGGGCCCGATGCCTGGATCCGGAGGATGTTGTCTATATCGTGGATGTTTTTGACCGGTTCCGGTTTGATTACATGGTTCATCACCCGATTCCGGATACCAATTTATTCGCTTACAGGAGAAAAAAAGGCGACAACCCTGATTTCGATGCCAGGATCAGACTGTACCAGTCATATGCACGGCCTCTGGACGGCATGATATCCGGTTTTGGATCAGCTACACAGCTGCTGGCGGTCATTCCTAAAGACAGGTCTCTTTCATTCATGGAGCCGCTCCGGAACCGGCTTGCCTATTTCAGCCTGATTACGGCAACTTCACCCCTTGACCGGGAGTCGATATGGCTGGAGGTTTTTCATAGAGAAGTATCCAAAAGTCTTGCCGTTAAATGGCTTTGCCAAAAGCTTGCGGTGAGCAGGGACCATGTGGCTGCGATTGGAAACGATTACAATGACCAGGACCTGCTGGCCTGGGCCGGCCACTCCTATGTGGTTGACAATGCCCCTGACATCCTGAAGCAGGAATTTCGACCTGTACCATCCAACAATAACAGTGGTGTGGCGTATGCCATCGATGATTTTTTATCCAGGACCGTTATATAAAAAAATTTCAGCCTGTTTCCGGCTCGTCTTCCAGGTCGTTGAGATCATATCCGGGGTAGAGCTTTTCAAAGCAGTCCGGACAGATGCTGTGGGAAAAAAGGGCTTCTGAAAAATATTTTTCAACACTGACCCATTGCTGTTCCTGGGTACGGATATTTTTGCAGCTTGCACAGATGGGTACCAGGTGGGTGGTTCCCTGCTTTTTGTTTTTTAAAAATATCTTGTATTTTTCCCTGAGCGCCACCTGACGGGAAATATCCCGTATCAAGGCGATAGCCCCTTTATAGGTGGTTCCGTCAAACATGGGGCTGCAGAGAAATTCGGTATGGACCATGTGCCCGTCATGGTGCCTGAGCTTGATTTCATACCGGCTGGTCTGGCCTTTCTGCCTGAGATAGGTCTGTGACAAAATGGTGTTGAAGTTTTCCATGTCCGTGATATCTTCAAGATTTTTCTGTAACAGTACCGATTTTGAGTATCCCAGAATATCACAGGCAGCCTGGTTTACATAGGTCAGGTTTTCATTCTCGTCCGCGGTGAATACCCCTTCGGCAATATTTTCCGTAATGGAACGGTATTTTGCTTCGCTTTTTTCAAGCTGCCGGCGGTAAGCCTTGTTTTCACGGTTCAGCCGGGCGTTTTCAAGAACCCGTTGAATAACTCGGCTGATGGTGTTCAGGTCTTCCACCGGCTTGGTGATATAGTCCCTGGCTCCCATGCGCATGGCCTCGATGATATCTTCTTTTTTTCCGGCTCCTGAAATCACAACCATGGGAAGATCCGGGTCGGACTCCTGAACAGCCTCCATGACATCCAGGCCGTCTTTTTCAGGCATCCGCAGGTCGGTCAGGACAATGTCCACCTGGTTTGCACCGAGCTTCTCAAGGCCGAGCTGTCCGTTTTCAGCTGTCAGGACATGGTATCCTTCGTCTTCGAAAAAAGATGCCAGGCTTTGGCGAATGGAGATTTCATCATCGATGATAAGTATGGTGCAGCGGGTCGCCATCAGGTTCCTTTTAAAGTTCGCGGATCAGGTTTTTCATGTCCCTGACCGCCTGTTCCATGCCGGTCAGAACGGCCCGGGACACTATGCTGTGGCCAATACTGAACTCGCCTATTACATCGAGCCCCCTGAATGCCTTTATGGTGTTGTAACAGATGCCGTGGCCTGCGTTGACACCAAGCTTGAGTTTTTCACCCATCCGGGCTGCATCTGTTATACGGGACATTTCGTGTGCCCGCTGCCGGCCGTTGTTTGCTTCGCAGAAAGCCCCGGTATGGATTTCTATCATGTCTGCATCCAGCCTGTGGGCCATTTTGATCTGATCCAGGTCAGGGTCGATAAAAATGCAGGTTTTGATGCCCGCGTTCTTGAGTGTGCTGACTGCCTCCTTGACGTTTTGCTGGTGGGATATTATATCCAGCCCGCCTTCTGTGGTCAGCTCCTCTCTTTTTTCAGGGACAAGGGTGACACAGTCGGGTTTGATGTCCAGTGCAATGTTGAGCATGGCATCTGTAGCCGCCATCTCGAGGATGAGCCTTGACTGTACGATGCTGCGCAATATCCTGACATCCCGTTCTTTGATATGGCGCCGGTCCTGTCTTAAATGAACCACGATTCCGTCGGCACCCCCGGTCTCCGCCAGGACAGCTGCCGCAGCAGGCTCGGGATATTTGATTTTACGGGCCTCTCTTAGAGTGGCTACATGATCTACGTTTACAGCAAGTTCTGCCATTTTTCCTCCTTTTCAAAATGCATCGAGCAAGGTGTTGTCTTCAATGATTCTGAGCAGTTCCAGGCTCTTTTCTGTCATGGTTTCCGCCTGTTTTTCTCCTTTTTCATGGTCAAATCCAACAAGGTGGAGAATACCGTGGACCAGGAGTTGTGACAGCCTTTCCTCCAGTTTGATACCGGCATCTATAGCCTCTCTTCGGGCAAAGGGAATCGATATGACAAGATCGCCGAGAAGCCCGGGGTTGACACCGGCACATTCTCCTTCCTGCATGGGGAAGGAAAGTACATTGGTAGGTTTGTCGATCCCCCGGTAGGTCCTGTTGAGCCCGGTGATCGCATCATCGTCCATGAGAACCACGGAGAGTTCGCAGTTATTATATCCCAAGGCGTTTAAGATCTGTTCGGTCTTTTTGCGAACCCTGCTGACGTCCACTTTCAGGTTTTGCTGGTTGTCTATTAGAATCCCTGGTGTTTCCATTTTTTTCTTTTTTCTTTTCCTGGGGTTTGTCTGAGTACTCGATCCGGTGGTGGTATATGCTGGTCAATATATTATTGAAGCTCTTGGCAATTTCATGCAGGTCTTTCAGGGTGAGTTCGCATTCTTCGAGCTGGCCGTCCGCAAAAATATTGTTGATCAGTTCCTTGACACGCCCCTTGATCCGTGATGGGGTCGGCCTTTCCAGTGCCCGGACGGCCGCCTCTACCACGTCGGCCAGCATGACGATCCCCGCTTCTCTTGTCTGGGGCCTGGGGCCGGGATACCTGAAGTCGTCTTCATTGATGTTTTCGTTGCCGCCTGCCAGGCTTTTATTGTAGAAATATTTTATCAAAGAAGTGCCGTGGTGCTGCTGGATACCGTCAACGATTTCCTTGCCCAGCTTGTTTTTCCTGGCAAGTTCCACTCCTTTTTTGACGTGCTGGATCAAAATCAGGGCTGACATGTTGGGGGAAAGTTTATCATGGCGGTTTTTTCCGTCCGCCTGGTTTTCAATGAAATACAAGGGCTTGTCCAGTTTGCCGATATCATGGTAATATCCCGTGACTTTGGCAATCAGGCTGCTGGCCCCTATCGCGGATGCCGCCGCCTCGGCCAGGGTGGCTACGATGACGCTGTGGTTGTAAGTGCCGGGAGCCTCGATCATGAGCTGTTTGATGACCGGCTGGTCAAGGCTCGAGAATTCCATGAGCTTGATTTCCGTGGTATAGTCAAAGGCCAGCTCGATCAGGGGCATGAAGCCGGTGGTCAGAATACCGGCAAGGATGCCGCCTGTAAATGCCATTAGCATTTCGACACCCATTGTGGACAGTGCCAGCTGGTTCAATGTATAAAGGTTCAGTGCAAGGGCCAGGAGTACATTGAACGTGGCCAGCTTGAAACTGGCAATGATGAAATCCTTTCTTTCCTTGTTCCGGCTCACCCAGTAGGCTGCGGCAATACTGCTTAAAAAATAGAAAATAAATACTTCAAAATTGTTGGAAAAGTTCAGTGCGGTCAAAAGGGAAATCAAAACGGAAAAATAAAGGGCGGTTTGAAATCCCAGAAAGAGACAGACTGTCATTGCGCCGGCAGACACCGGCAGGAACATGTATATGGAAGAAAAACCGATTTCAAAAGGCAGCACCCCCTCTGCCGACTGGGTGATTGGAACTGCAAACCTGACCATTATCAAATACAGGATCAGCCAGAGCGACAAGAAGGTTACATGCTTGTTATGATCCTGCCGGAGGGCGGGGTCATGTCTTATAAACAGGATGTATATTGCCAGCAGGCTCGCAAGTGCGATGATTGTTTTGCCTGCGACGGAAATGAGCAGGTTCTTTTTTTCTGTCTGTGCGGCCAGCGCATTGAGTTTTACCAGTTTGACCGGGTCTACCCTCTCTCCTTCCCTGAGAATCATTTCACCGGTCTTGATCTTGTACAGTACCGGTTTGATCAGTGATTGCGCTTCCTGCATCCTGCGCTGGGTTTCATTTTTATTCAGGGTGATGTTCGGCTGGATCAGCCGCTGGGAGATATCCACAATAAGGTTACGCAAATTGTAGTTCATGTCCTTGAGCAGCGGTTGACCGATTATGCGGACCATGGCCTTGGCCTGGTCAGGACTGTAGAAGACCTTGAGGGATGTTGCAATTCTTTCTTCACCGGTCTGTATCGTCCTGAGCATGATACCCTTGTGCTCTTCTTTGAGAAGCAGGTCTTTATTGGCTACCACACCGTTTGTCAGTATCTTGTCAACTATGGTTTTGATGTTTTGGGAGATCTTTTCGGAAAATTCGTGCTTGTAGAGGATAGCGTAGGCATCTTCGCCGACGGTAATGCCCAGCTTTTCTTCAAATGCCTCCCGGGTACCCATGACAATGGATTCCGCCGGCGATGGTTCCTTCGAACCTACAACCTGCTGACCTTCCTGTGAGTTGATCAGGGACCTGGGAATTTCAAATGCCTTGTCTATGTTGTCGAGGATGGAAGTCAGCAGGAGGGTGTCATGGTCATAGACCATTCTTACATCTTCCCGGACCTGTATTTTTTTCTGAAGGGTGGCCTCTTCATCTTCTATAAAGAAATTTTTCGGGGCCTTGATATCCCTCAGGGCCACATCCCCGACTTCATAGGAATAGGATACCACGGTCTGCCGGGGGAAATGGACAATGGTGAACAAAAGCATTATCAGGACCAGTGCCCCGGCCGGCAGAAACGAAGTGGTGTTGAGAAACGCCCGGATCCTGTTGATCAGGGTGGTTTCCTGTTTATTTTTTTTCATAGGCTCCGATTATCTTGGATACCAGGGGATGCCTGACCACATCTTCCTTGGTGAAGTGGACAAATTCAATCCCCTTTATTTTTTTTAAAATGGTTCCGGCCTCGACCAGTCCCGATTTTTTTCCTCTGGGCAGATCGATCTGGGTGATGTCGCCGGTTATAATGGCCTTGGAGCCGTAACCTATGCGGGTCAAAAACATTTTCATCTGTTCGGAGGTCGTGTTCTGTGCCTCGTCCAGAATGATAAAGGCATCGTTCAGTGTCCGGCCCCGCATAAAGGCCAGGGGGGCGATTTCGATCACCTGGTTTTCAATCAGCTGTCTTGCCTTTTCAAAGGCAATCATGTCATACAGTGCATCATACAGTGGTCTGAGGTATGGGTTGATTTTTTCCGCCAGGTCACCGGGAAGGAATCCAAGGGCTTCTCCTGCTTCCACGGCCGGGCGGGTGAGGATGATGCGATTGACCTCTCCATTTGAAAAAGCGGCTACTGCCATGGCCATGGCCAGGTAGGTTTTCCCGGTTCCTGCAGGCCCGATGGCAAACAGAAGGTCATTTTTGGAAATGGCATTGACATATGTCTGCTGGGTTATGGTTTTCGGAGTAATGGCTTTTTTCTTTTCAGTCAAAAAAACGGGTGTGCAAAAAAGCTGTTTCAGGGGGTATTGAGGATTTTTTTTCAGTATTCTGATTGCGGCATCGATGTCTTCCTGGGCAAAGGATATCCGCTGGGACAGTAGGTCATACATCTGTGACAGCAGTTTTGCGGCAATATCAGTGTCTGAAGGGTCACCGCTGACACTGACATCATTGCCCCTGGTATTTATTTTTATGTTCAAAGCCGAGGATATCCGGGTTAGGTTATGGTTGTGGTGTCCGAAAAGCTCCCTGGCAATGTCGATGTTCTGGAAATGAATTGTTTCCATATGGATAAGGTGCATGTTATTTGGTTAAAGGTCAATAAAAATCTTGACTAAAAACGGCAATGATTGTTAACAGAATAATCTTGAAATGTAAATATACAAGGCAACCAATGAATTATTTTGACATTGCTGTTATCGTTATTATCGCTTTTTGCCTCATACGCGGACTGTTCCGGGGCCTTATCCGGGAAGTTACCGGTATTATAGGTGTCATTGCAGGGTTTTACGGCGCATATACCTATTATGAAATGGCCGCTGCATTCCTGGCCCGGTGGATTCATACACCCGTATACCAGAACCTGGCGGCTTTCTTCCTGTTGTTCTGCATCATACTTGTTGCGGTCAGCCTGGCTTCACTTTTAATTCGTGCCCTGCTGAAAGTGGTTTTTTTAGGGTGGGTGGATTTTTTGTTCGGCATGTTTTTTGGAGCGGCAAAGGGTCTTTTGATAGTTGTGGTTATCTTCATCATGATCACCACTTTCTGGCCCGGTAATTCAGCGTTGTTGTCCAGGTCGGCTTTTGCCCCCCATGTGGCCGAGGTTGCCAGTACCCTGATGGTGGTTGTTTCAAAGAATTTTAAGGCAGAATATTTCAAAGAGCTTGAAAAGGTGAAACAGCTGTGGAAACCCTGACCCCGATTTTTGACATCATCCGCAGGCTCCGCGGACATGGCGGATGTGACTGGGACCGGCGGCAGACCGCCGAGTCCATGCTCAGGTGCCTGATTGAAGAGGTCTATGAGCTGCAGGATGCAATCGTGGCACAGGACCTGGAAAATGTCTGTGAAGAAATCGGAGATGTACTGTTCCAGCTGGCCTTTATTATTCAGATATACCAGGAAACCAGGCAGGTGAGTTTTGCCGGGATTGTCGATGAAATCAGTGCCAAGATGATCCGGCGCCACCCCCACGTTTACGGGGATGCCGTTGTTAATGACGACAGGCAGTTGAAGAAAAACTGGGAGCAGATCAAGAAAGCCGAAAAGCATGGCAAAGCTGAAAAGCACGGCCGCAGTTACATGGCCAGGGCATCGGCCCTGGATGGTATCCCTTCAGGCATGCCGGCCCTGTCCAGGGCGTGGCAGGTATCAAAGGCCGCTGTAAAAGCGGGGTTTGACTGGGATGATATTCAGGGGGTAATTGGTACGTTGAAAGAAGAGATCCTAGAATTCGAGACCGCACTTGACTCTGGAACATCCCGCGAGGCCCTGGTGGAAATGGGAGATGTTTTTTTCACACTGGTGAATGTGGCCAGGTTCGCCGGCATCTATCCTGAAACAGCCCTTTCTGCGTCCACGGCAAAATTTGAAAACCGTTTCAGGCACCTGGAATCCATTGCAGGACAGCAGGGTGCTGCGCTGGACAGCCTGGAAAGAGAGGAGATAGACCGCCTGTGGGAAGAGGTGAAACAGATTACGCCAGGTAGTCCCCGCGCTGGAATTTAAGGTACTCCCTGTTTGCCGTCAGTGCAGTTTCCCTTGCAATGCGCTTCAGATTTGTATTCAGTTCCGGGTCTTTTTCCGCAGATGCCAGAAGATCGGCTGCAGCCCTTTGCATATCTTCCATTGCCGGCTCAATCTGTTTCAAGGACAGTCCCGGATCCTGCAGCCTGCCGGCGTATTGATCAAGCATATCCAGCAGCCGGGTTGTACGGGCGGAAACATCTGCCGGGGATGCGTGCGCCAGGGAAATGGGTCTCGAGGGGATTTCACCCAGTGCTTGCGTTCCTGTGCCGGCCGGCTTATTGCGGCTGCCGGTCCTGTCCATTGCGTTTCCCAGAACAGTCTGGAATCCTTCTGTTCTGGAAGAGGGAGTCCCGGTTTTCTGCGTTTGTGGCATGGATTGCCCGGATTCATTGGATGGATTGATTTTCATTATAACTGCCTCCTTGTCTTGATTAATTATCAAGCAAGAGATGTGCCATATTGGTTATAGAATGAATTTTCAAAAAAACATATTTAATTTCAAGATGTTACAGCATGAAGACGATAAGGTGCAAGGATAATGCATATTTGGGACAGGCAAAATTTTCACGCTGTCAGATCAGCTCGTCGGTCAGGGTGCCGGCCATTTTTTCCGCTATTTTTTCCGCATCCACATTGTACCTGCCGTTTTGAATGCTTGTTTTGAGCTGGGCGACAACTTCTGACCGGATATCAGGGGTCTTTTCGAGTGCAGCTGATATTTTCTGGATATCCCTGGTCCTTTCAGACAGCTGGATGCTGTCCGCCTGGAGCTCTGCAACGTTACCGTCCGGCCCGGTTTTCCGGGTTGCGGTATTCGGTGGCCTGTTCTGGGAATAAGCCTGGTTGATATAACTGGATGCAGTGTTTGATATTTTCATGGTCTTTCCCCGTGGATTAAACCTCCATATTATTGTTTGCAACTTCCCTTGCAAGTTCGGTCATACGCTTTACAATAAACCGGGAGTCTTCAACTGAAAGGGTATGCGTTATTTTTTTATTGTCCCCGTCCACCACTGTATAGGTAAACTGGTTTTTTGCCTTTGAAAACATGATTTTTTTTCCCAGCTCTTTTTCAACCTGGCTGGCAATCTGTTTCTCGTTTTCTTCTTTCGGACCGTCGGTAATTATCCGGTCAACAATGCTGGAGGCCACTTTTTCTATAATGGCCTGCCGTTTGCCTTCCGATGAGATTGAAACGTTGTCTGCAGGTACCATTTCCGCCTGGCCCGCTTTCTGCCTGCTCATTAATTTACCCTGGCTCAATTGCCTGGAGTACACCTTGAGCACATTCTGAATCTGATAAGATGGTATCTGCATAAGTTCTACATCTCCTTAACCTCCTTATCGGCCGGGTAAACTAAAACTTAACATTTTTTTTTCAATCATCGAAATTTCCTGCAGGACCCTTGTCTGAAGTTATGTCAGCTGCCCTTCCGGCAATTTTTTCCGGGGTCCAGTCGTCCGGGGATTCGATTTTTTCCGCCTTGCTTCCCGGGTTATGCGAGCCGGTTTCAAGGATATGCTCGATGGCGATCGCCGCCGTGCCTTCTGCATTGAAAACTGAGACCAGCAGTTGATATACAAATTCTTCAACTCCCCTGGCCATGCGTTTGCGGATATCTGCCGGCTGGGCCAGCAGTGTGTTTTCAAAGGGCAGGTTAAGTTTTTTGAAATTGCCGCCGGTCAGCTGGTTGTCACGGGCATAGGCCAGCATTTTTTCCCAGACCGCTTCAGTGACTCCCTTGTCCTTGAGTTTGACAAAATGACCATTTTCATCCTGGATAGCATTTCCATAATCATTGACTTCGAGTCCCCAGGAGATCATCTGCAATGCTGTGGCGACATTTGCCTTGGTGGTCCTGGTCATGGCTGCGATATCCCTGAGACGGTCGGAATTGTTGCCGGATGTTCCGTGCTGGGCGCCGGATATCTGATAGGGTGCCAGTACGTCATGAATACGTGTGGTCAATTCCACGTTGATGCCGGCATCGCTGGCTTCGATGCCGTGGGTGGTTCCGTTGTTCAATGCAATCCAGTCCGGGTAGATCTCATGGGCATTCAGTCCCTGGATCAGAAACAGGGCTTCTTGAGGCGTTGAGAGTCCGAGTTTCCCCTTGATCTCTCCGACTTCGGTTTCAAGCCCGGCCCATTGAGGAACAAAGGGAGACAATGCGATATTGGCCAGAAGATTCCTGTCATCCGGCATATGGGAGGCATCGATGGCAATGGAGGTTATTCCTGCGTCAAATAAAGATGGAATGACGGTTTTTGCCGGTTCGATATCCGCATCCGACTTGATGCCGAAATGGTCCGCATGGATGGCCACAGGCACGGTTATGGCCAGTTCATTCATGATGGCATCCACATGGGTGGCAATGTTCCACAGGTTGATGGCGCAGTATGCGCTGGTGCCGCCTTCGGAGCGGGCTATTTCAATTATGATCGCCGCGTTGGCCCGCTGTGCGGCGGCAAGGGCTCCCCTGAGAACGAATGAATTCCGACCGTTTGCGGCAATGGTCATGCATCCGCCTTTTTTCAAAAGGGCCTGGTCGATGAATTTGCCGCTGACAATCAGGGCTTTTGAATTTGGAAAAAGATGTTTGATGTTAGGGGGTCTGCCCTCATCAACGGCGCGTTTGAATTTTTTGGAATCGACAGATAGTTGTGTCATGGCATCCTCCCTTGCATGGTACGGTTAAAGATCGCTTGTCACATGGTTATTCTTGACATGATCCGGGATGGAAATCAAGGGAATTTGTATAGTGAATGAATCCTCATATCGGGTGTCGGGAAAAAAATCCAATCTTTCCGATTGGATTCTGATAGGCATGAATATTATAAATTATTGTATATTATATATTTTTTTTATATAATAATTTAAAGATCAATATAAAATATGGGGGTTGACAAAAGTGAAACGATTCTGGTAGGTAATGAATTGTTATTCATTTTTTTAAAGGATCAATTTCTTGCAGAAAAACAAACCTGAAAAATATTATAAAATACTGGGTGGTGCCGGTGCTGTCTTTGCCCGGCACGGTTTTTACCGTGCCACCATTTCACAGATTGCAGCTGAATCAGGCGTGGCCGACGGCACCATATACCTTTATTTCAAGAACAAGGATGATATCCTGTACCAGTTTATCAGTTACAAGACAGATCTTGTGTTCAAAAGGATGCATGAGGCCGTGGAGCTTGGCGGTAATGCGGAAGAAAAACTCAGGAACCTGATAAGGTGCCATCTTTCGGAATTCCAGAACGACCGGCACATGGCCGTCATTTTTCAGTCCGAAGTCCGTTACCTGAGAGATATCCAGTCCCAGATCAAGGATATTTCAAAAATGTACCTCGATCTTCTTTCTGAAATTATAGAACAGGGGCAGGTAGAGGGGAGCATGCGCCAGGATCTGTTTGTAGGTCTTGTGAAACGCTTTATTCTCGGAGCGGTAGAAGGCGTTATCAATACCTGGGTAACGGCGGATGGCCGGTATGAACTTGTCTCCATGGCCGATCCCCTGGTCGATCTGTACATGACGGGGTTGAAAGGATCGTGAACCGGATACAGGGAATAAATCGCATATATTTGATGAATCAAGCTTTTTGCTTGACGATTATTGTTTAGTTTATTAAAGATTTTTGAGTTTTAATTCATTTTGACAGTTCCAAGCGTTCAGGAGGATGATAAAGAATGTTTTCAATTATAGGTCCAGCCAGTTACAAGTTTTTCGGGTTTTTCCCGGCAGCTTTCCTGTCGATCGTTATTCCGATTGCCGGCATCGGTATTTTCGCCTACATCATGGCCAGGAGAATGGCCCCGCTGGTTCGAGCCAACCCGGATTACCGGCTGGACAGGATCCCCAGTCGTGTAAAGAACCTGCTGGTTATCTGGCTTGCCCAGTACCGCCAGCCACGCTACATGCTGGCAGGGGTGCTGCATATAGTGATTTTTTTCGGGTTCCTGATATTGTCCATCCGCTCTATATCACTCGTGATTATCGGGGTATCCGACGGATTCGTAATGCCCGGGTTTGACGGAGCTCTCGGCCATGTCTACAATTTTTTCAAGGATTATGCCGCCACATTCGTCCTGGTGGTCTGTATCATTGCCGCGGTCCGCAGGGGTTTTTTCAAGCCCGCGCGCTACGCGGTCCCTGAAAAATACGGCAAGGACCACACTGCAGAAGCTGTATTCGTGCTGGGAATCATTTCCGTTCTGATGCTTTCTGAAAGCCTGTTCGAGGCATCTGAGCTGGCCTTCGCTCTCCAGACCGGCGGTCATATTCATTTTTTACCGCCTCTGTCCCTGGTCTGGATCTTTACAAAGATTCTATCAGGTACGTCCCTTCAGTTTCTCCAGGGACTTCATATTTTCATGTATTTTGTACATGATCTTACATTTTTCTTTTTCCTGTGTTTTCTGCCTCTTGGAAAACATTTTCATGTTATCACATCAATTTTCAATGTATTTTTCATGCGGCTGCAGAAAGGAAAAATCAAGCCGGTCAGGCATGGAGTCAGCGATGAAAAACTCGATGATCTGGAATCCTTCGGGGTCAAAAAACTGGAAGATTTTACCTGGAAGCACATGCTGGATTTTTATTCATGCGCAGACTGCGGCCGGTGCTCTGACCAGTGTCCTGCAAATGCGGTGGGCCGGCCTCTGTCCCCGAGGTTTATAACAATCAAGGCACGGGATCTTATCTTCAAGAATTATCCTTTGTCCGGTGAAATTTACAAGAGCAGGCTGCTGGTGGAGGATATCTATACCGAGGATGAGATATGGTCCTGCACCACATGTGGCGCATGCGAGGAAGAATGTCCCCTGGCCATCGAATACATTGACAAGATAGTTGATCTGCGCCGCGGCATGGTGGATGAAGGCATGGTTCCCCAGTCCCTTCAAAAACCCCTCAAGGCCCTTGAAAAACGAGGCAATCCCTATGGGAAAATGGAGAAAAAACGCCTTGAATGGGCACAGGAAAAAACATTCAAGGAAGAAGTCATTGTCAAGGATCTTGAAAAAGAGACGGCCGATACCCTGTATTTTGTCGACAGCATTACGTCCTATGATGATAATATCCAGGCCATTGCCAGGTATACAAGCCTGATCCTGAAACGTGCGGGCGTGGATTTCGGTGTCCTGGGCAAGAGCGAAAAAGACAGTGGTAACGAAGTGCTGAGGTTCGGTGAGGAAATGCTTTACCAGGATTTAAAAGCACAGAATACAGAGGCCATACTGAACACAGGCGTAAAACAGATAGTCACCGCCGATCCCCATGCATACAATGCCTTGAAAAATGATTATGAAGGTCTTCCGCCGGTCCGGCACATCAGCCAGGTAATCACCCGAAAAATAAAATCCGGGGCACTGGACCTGCTTGCCTGCAAAAATCCGGAAAAAGTGTACATGTACCATGATCCCTGTTATCTTGGCCGGCATAACGGTGTATATGAAGACCCAAGAGAGGCAATGGATGCAATTGAAGGTCTCAGGCGGGTGGATGCCGAAAAAAGCCGCGACCGCTCTTTTTGCTGCGGCGGGGGTGGCCTGATGCTGTTCTATGAGCCGGAAGAGGAAACCCGCATGGGCGTGCTCAGGGTTGAAATGGCTGCCGCGGCGGGTGCCAATGTGATAGTGACTGCATGTCCCTTCTGCCTGGTCAATATCCAGGATGCCATCAAGGTTGCAGGCAGGGAAGGTGAGATGGAGGCGCTCGATTTGACAGAACTGATCGCGCAGCACCTGGTGTAGTGAATAAACATGAAAGAAACAAACAAACATAGAGGGTAAAGGAGGTTGTAATGGAGATTTTGGTATGCGTCAAGAGAGTCCCGGATACTGCCGAGAATGAGTTTGAGCTCAACAGTGCGGGAAATGATCTTGACCGTGATGATCTGGTATACTCAGTCAATGAATGGGATAACTATGCCGTGGAAGAGGCTATCCAGATAGTGGACAAAACAGGCGGTAACGTGACTGTTGTGACGGTTGGGGACGATGAATCCGAAGAGGTCCTGCGGCGGGAAATGGCAATGGGAGCCAATGAAGGAGTCCTGCTGTCGGATGACGCTTTTGAAGGCTCTGACGGCAAAGGTATTGCCACCATTCTCAAGGCAGAGATCGAGAGCAAGAAATACGATTTGATTCTTACCGGGGCACAGGCGGATGAAGGTGCCGGACAGGTGGGGGGGATGCTGGCCGCAATGCTTGATCTTCCCTATGCTTCCCTGGTCAATAAAATCGAGGTGATCGATGACTCCAGGATTAAAGTAGGCCGGGAAATCGAAGGCGGCAACCAGGAAATGAACGAAATTGAACTGCCTTGTGTACTGTCTATACAGACAGGTATCAACGAGCCCCGCTATGTCGGTATCAGAGGCATTCGGAAAGTCGCTTCGGTGGACATCCCGGTAAAAGGCTCATCTGACCTGGGTATCGATGCAGCCACGGTCGGGGCTGAAGGTGCAAAGACCCGGAGGGTGGATTATTTTGTACCCGATATGGGTGACGGAGCTGAAATGCTTGAAGGGTCGACCGAAGAGATCATCGAAAAACTGATTGAAAAACTGAAAGCCAAAGGAGGACTCTAATCATGGCTGATATATTTGCATATATTCCATTCAAAAACGGCATGGTTGAGGATATTGCCTATGAGTATCCTAAGGCGGCCGGGAAAATAGATTCCGCAGCGTCATTGACCGCAATTGTGACAGGCTCCGGGGATGATCTTGAAAAGGCTGCACAGGCCCTGACCGGAAATTACAAGGAAGTGATCAAGGTGGATGCACCTGAACTTGCCTATCCCAATGCTGAAATTATCAGAAAGGTCCTTTGCCAGATACTCCCGAAAGGATCTGTGTTCCTTGCACCACACGACACTTTCGGCATGGATCTGGCTCCCGGGCTGTCCGTGAAGCTCGATGCCGGTTATGCCGCGGATATTGTCGGGATTGAAGGCGTTGACGGCACCGATTTGAAACTGATCCGCCAGGAACTCGGCGGGGCTGTCAGTACCCACGTCACATGTGATATGTCCGGCGGAGCGGTACTGACCATAAGACCGGGTGCTTTTCCGCCGGTTGAAGCCGGATCAGCTGGTGGATCCGTCGTTGACAAAAGCGGTGACGTGACAGACCTTGCCGCGGGACGAAAATTCCTTGAAATCGTCGAAGCAGAAGTAGGGGATGTGGATATTACCAAATCCGATGTCCTGGTATCCATCGGCCGGGGGATCGAGGACGAGGACAATATCGAGATCGCCCAGGAACTGGCTGAGGCCATGGGAGCCGTAGTGTCCTGCTCACGGCCCATCGTGGATGCCAAGTGGCTTGAAAAATCCCGCCAGGTCGGTACTTCCGGCCAGACCGTCAAGCCCAAAGTGTATATGGCCATGGGAATAAGCGGGTCTTTCCAGCACATGGGCGGCGTGAAAGGCAACCCGTTTATCGTTGCAGTGAACAAGAACCCGAAAGCCCCTATTTTCCAGGTGGCTGATGTGGGAATTGTCGAGGATATACTCGAGTTTATGCCGGAACTTACAGAAGCTGTGAGCGAACTGTAATTTAACATACCGCAATCAGGGGCCGCGCAGATTTTCGTTTGCGCGGCCCTTGTGTTTTTAAAGAGCTCATCCCCTTGAAAAATGCCTTGACCGTCCGGCATGATGCCAAGGTACTGTCCTGATATACCGGTTATTTATTGCCCGTATCATTCTGAAAGCGGGACGGTCAGGCCGCCGTCCATGAGAAAGAGTACATGGGCGTTCTTCCCTTTTTTTTCAAGGGCCTGGTCCAGGGCATCCTGCAGCGAGGAAAAGGGCCGGATAAACAAGGGAGCAATAATTTCAGGCTCCACGTCAGTTACTGCCCATATTTCTGCCCAAAGTCCGATCTCCGCCATTTTGGCGGCCTTGTGATATCCTAAAACATATCCCTGTTCTATTCTGTCCAGTGCCTGCTGTGGAGAATCGCAGGAACCGAGCAGGTCTGCAAATGCCTTTCCGCCGATGCCGCACCGGCATTTGGCCACCAGGATCATGATGCCGCCCTCCCGGAGGGCCAGCTTGGCATTGTCAATACCTTTCTGTGCCTGGTACAGGTCGATATCCTGGGGAAATTTGACAATTGATACCACAATATCGGCCTTTTCCTTGAGCGGGGCGGCAAACACCTCGTTTGCCCTGGAAATGGCAGCTGTGAAGGAATCGTCGATATGCCCGGCACAGGTGGCATACACCTGGTGGTGCTTGTCCAGGACCGTCATGATTGAAAAGATATCCTTTTGAACGGTCAAAATGGCATCCACCATGTCTTCATGCACCGGATTGCCTTCCAGGGCAAGTGCCCTGGCTTCGGGAACAAGGGCCAGTTTGTGGTTGGCCTCGATGGTATCATACCCGGCAATGCCCGGTAAAAATGATTTGCGGCCGCCTGTATAACCTGCAAAATAATGGGGTTCCACCGAGCTGATAATTACGATTTTGTGGCAGTCGACTCCGGCCTTGTTGACAAACATCGGGGTTCCGTTGGTGGATGTGCCCAGAAAAACCATGTCCTCTTTTTTCCTGGCATCATGAACAATAATCCTGTCTTTGATTTCAGGATAAAAAGGGCCGAAAATCTGGTTGAACTCCTCTTCACTGGGCCCGCGGTGGGCACCGGTGGCAATGATAAACCGGAACGGTTTTGATTTGAGTGTTTCAAAAATGACGTTCAGCACCTGGATTGTCGGTGTAGGACGGGTGGCGTCATTGACAATGACCAGGACATCTTCGGCATCGGCCATGAACTCGGAGAACTGTTTCTGGTTGATGGGAGTATTTACTGCTTCTTTGATTATATCCCGGCCGGCCTCGATCTCTACGTCATTGGCCTCAAGAGATGAAACCCGGATGCCGTCATCCAGTTCGGCTTTCATTGAACCGTCTTTTCCGT
>CAYNHL010000048.1:0-24339 GCA_964397015.1 uncultured Desulfobacterales bacterium
GTGCAAGGTCTCAGGTATCGCGTAGTTTTCATGGGATTACGACAGGTTTTGCGGAACCTGGACCGTATCGCTCCAGTACCGGTATCCAAGGTAATCCATGCGGAACCGGTAAGACCCGTCGGAAAGACTGAAAGACACCCGGCCGTCGGATCCGGTGACATCATTCACTCCAATGTAAGAACCTGATTCATTGAATACATGGCATTTCACCCCTTGAACAGGCAGCCCGCTGTCCCGGGTGATATTAAGGTCAAAGGAACCGCCGCCGGCCGATACCCTGACCGGGTGAACCTGGTCAGCTGCCAGGGCTGCATCCTCGCTCCAGAACTGATCGTTCTGGTAGTCGGCACGGAACCGGTAAACGCCTTCAGGCAGGAGGAACGACACGCAGCCTTCCTCGTCTGTCCCTGCTGCAATGCCAAGGTAAGATCCGGCTCCGGTAAAGGCATAGACACGGATTCCTTCCTGTGGAAGGCCGGAGCCTGTGACCGTGATTTGTGCCCCGGCCATGGGAAGATCCACGGACACGTCCTGGCCGGTAACAGGTTCGGACCAGAACTGCTGCTGCAGATAATCGACCCTGAAACAATATGACTGTTGAGGCAGGCTGAAGACAGCCCTGCCATCTTCTCCCGTAACCTCCACAAGGCGCGCATATGCCCCGTCCTCGGTAAAAACATGGACCCGGGCTCCGGCAACAGAAGTCTGTTCATCCTGGAATGCGGCCCAAACCCGGACTGTCGTCTCTTCGTGGGGAATGGCCATTGTCACGGCTGTATCCTCTTCCACCAGGGTTTCAGGAGACCAGAAGGAATATCCCAGGTAATCGAACCTGATCCTGTATCCTCCTTTGGGAACCCTGAAGGTGACCAGGCCTTCTCCATCCGTGAAGTCCGACAGGCCCTGGTATGCTCCGGAATCAGTGAACAGGAGGGCCCTGAGGCCTTCCATGGGCTGATTTTCAGCCTTTTGCACCGTGACACTGAAAAAACCGCCGCCTGGCCGTATATCTGCCAGGTTGAGTGAACCTGCCGTTATGGTATGCGTTTCGCTCCAGTATGAATGCCCCAGGATGTCGGCCCTGAAGCAGAAGCTCTCGCCGACCGGCAGCCGGAATAACACGCGGCCGTCCTGGTCCGTTCTTGAGGCAAGGCCCAGGTATGATCCGGATCCGGAAAAAGCAAAGACCTTCACATCCGGCCAGGGGGCTGCGGGTGTACCCGCTGTCACCTCCATCGACCCATGCTCGATAACAATCCGGGCCGTGCTGTTTTCAGGAACAGACACCGGGTCACTCCAGAATTGGGAACCAAGATAATCCACCCGGAACCGGAAAGTTCCGTCAGGAAGGTCAAAATCAGCTTTTCCGCTGGTGTCCGTAACTCCCTGGAGACCGGTATAAGAACCGCTTTCATTGAAAACAAAGGTTTTTACCCCTGCAAGGGGCTGATCCAGCTCATCGGCGGCCAAGACCTCGAACAAACCTCCGCCCGTACTGATGCTGACCGGATGCGCCTGATTTTTCACAAGTGCAATTTCTGAACTCCAGTAGGATTCCTTGAGGTAGTCGGCCCGAAACTGGTATTCACCCTCGCACAGGCGCAAAACCACATTTCCTTCGTCATCGGTAACACCGTGGACACCCACGTAGGATCCATCTGCAGTGAAGGCATACACCCTGACCCCGGGCCTGGGTACGCCCGCGCCGATGACCGTAATCTGTGCATCTGCCATGGGTATGTCCACAGACACATCTTCCCATACAAAGGGCTCGGACCAGTAATGCTGCCGCAGATAGGATGCCCTGACAAGGTAAGGCTGCTGCGGCAGGTCAAAAGTTACCAGGCCGTTGACATCCGTTGTTTCATACCGGCTCACGTAATTTCCCGCCTCGTTGAACAGATGGACCCGTATTCCCTGGATGGGGCTGACCTCCTCCCAAAAGGCCTCCCGGATCTCCATGGCAACGCTTTGATGAGGGATAGCGAGATTTACAGCGACATCTTCCTGAACCAGGACATCATCGCTCCAGAACCTGTAACCAAGGTAATCGGCCCGGGCCCTGTATGATCCTTGTGAAACGTCGAACACTGTCAAGCCTGCTTCATCGGTGGTTTCGTACCGGCCTATGTAATTTCCCTGCTCGTTGAACAAATAGACCCGTATTCCCTGGATGGGGCTGTCCTGGTCTTTTTCAACCCTTACCTGGAGACTGCCTCCGCCGGTGCTGACTGGCACGTGATGGATCTGGCCTCCGGTAATGAACTGGGTATCACTCCAGTATTGACTGCCCATGACATCCGCCCTGAACCTGACCTCCAGGTCAACCGGCACCCTGAAAATCACTGTCCCGTTTTCATCCGTGGTGCCGCGCAGGCCAAGATAAACGCCGTCACCTGAAAACAAATAGACTTTTACACCTATGGCAGGCCCTTCGGCCATGTCGACTTGGATATGCACCTCTGCCTCCTGGATCACAACATCTACCCCGCCGGTTTCCAGAAAAGAGAATCCATCGCTCCAGAAGTGTGATTTCAGGTAGTTGGCCCTTACCTTGTATTCTCCGGGTCCAAAATCCAGAGGGTTGAAAAAAACCTCCCCGTTTTCGCTGGTGACGGCAGAAGCACCGGTATAAGCGCCGGACAGGGTAAAAAGGTATACCCTCACGCCTGAAAGGCCCAGGCCCGAGTCTGTCAGAACCCGGATCCTGAAATCCTGCCTGACTTCATATGACAGGCCGGTTGCACCGCTCATGTTCCCGGCCCTGTCAACGGCAAGATATTTCAGGGCTGTGGTTTCATGTATGGGTATGGGCTGTTCATACTTTGGAGAATCAGGATCAGGTTCACTGCCATCCAGTGTATAATGAATGACTGCCTCTTCATCCGGCACCAGCACAACGTTCACGGGTCCGTTATAGACACCGGAGCCGGGATGGGCAGTAACCAGGGGCGGGACACGGTCAATGGAAACCCTGCCCGGCGCATAGTCTGACGTATTTCCGGCCTGGCTTCCGATCACCCCGTAAACATGGTATGTTCCATCCGGCAGGCCGGAAAGATCCCATTCAAAACTGCCGGTTCCGTTTTCTTGCGGCAGGATATCTTCTGCAATCAAAGTTCCGTCCCAGCCCTGGCCGTCTGTATCATAATACAAAGAAATCCGTGCATCCCCGGCTGGGTCACAAGCCTCCCAGGCCACCTTGAGAAAAGTGCCGGCATTCAGGATATCCCGGTCCGGGGTCATCAGGCTGATGCCGGGGGGATCAAATCCGGACGGGGTTTTGACAAAGAAAGGCACTGCCTGGCTCCACGGGCCGGCCTCCGGGTTGTCATCAACAGCCCTTGCCCGCCAGTAATACCTGCGGACATCCTCCAACGGTACGGCAGGAGACCAGGATGTCCCGGAGGACTGGCCCTCTTCGACAAGATCGTTAAGTTCAGAATCCCTGTATATCTCGTATTGGAAAGAAAGCTGTTCAGGGTTTGCACAAGGCAATGGATTGACTGCTATTTCCGGGATCAGGGCCCTGGTCCATGCTCCTGTGCCCGGATTTTTGGGCAGCGGGGCAGGAGGAGGTCCGCCGGCCGTATTCACAAAAAAGCGGCCCCTGGCCCATGGGCTGTCCACGGCACCGTCAGAGACCCTGGCCCGCCAGTAATACCAGGTTCTATCCTCCAGGCCGTCCACGTGCCAGGAGGTTGTTTGCGGACCTGCAGCCAGTTGCGAAGAAACCTGCTTTGCCGGACTGTCAAAGGTCGAAACCCTGTCCAGCTCGAACAGACAGGTAAGCTGTCCCCCTGCCGGAGCTGGACCATGGGATACAAGAAGGTCCTGGGATGTCATGGTCACGTGGGCACCAGGGTCCGGAGAGACCGGCACCGGTGAATCCGGTGCAATGGCGGCCGTGTTGACCGTAAAAGAACCGATCCCTGTTTCCGTAACCGCTCCATAGGGAGCCATGGCCAGGGCCTTCCAGAAATATGTCTGGTTCTCCTCCAGGGCCGCATCCACGGTCCAGGCGGTAAACCCGTCAGGCCCCTGAGGAACGGGTCCGCTGGTTGCCTTCAGAACAGAGGCAGCGGCATCTTCATAAACTTCAAAAACATATACCAAAGGATCCTTGTCCGGATCACGGCTGTTGGTCACCTCCAGAACCGGTGTGCGCAGCCCGACCTGCCGGCCGTCCAGCGGCCGGCTCAGGTAGAATGCACCGGGCGGGTCGTCTGCCGTGTTTACGAAAAACGAACCATAAGTCCATAAAGTATGATTGTTTCCTTCCGTGGCGCGAACCCGCCAGTAATACCGGGTGTTGTCATTGAGCGGGACCGGAACCTGCCACTGAGTTGTTTCTCCCGGATCTGCCTCGAGATCGGATATGCCGGTGACATAACCGGTCATCTCCCTGTCTGAATAAAGTTCAAATGTATAGAAAACCGATCCGGCGGCAGGATGTATGCTGTTTCTTACCACGAGCCCGGGCTGGGTTGATTCTGTTTTTCCGCCTTTGGCAGGAGACAGGATCACGGGCATGCCCGGAACCAGGTCGGGCTGGACAGGATCTGTGCTGTTCAGGAATTCGTCCAGATCAGATATGCCGTCGTTGTCATAGTCCCCGGTGCCGTCCCGGTCCAGATTGCCGAAATGATTAAGCTCCCATTCGTCATCTATACCGTCTTCATCTGAATCATTGGCCCCGATCACGGTAATGACTGCCTGCCGGACAGCCTGGTGAGGACCGAGAGCTGCCGTGTAAACAATGGTATAAACGCCGGCCTGCCCTGAAGCAGGAACCCAGTCAAAGATACCCGACCCGTCCCCCTGGTCCGTAAAAGTGGCCAGGGCCGGCAGCGGGGCTGCTGTCAAGGTTGGAACGGCTGTGCCAGGCCCGGTTGCCTCCACCAGGAAGGAAATCCGGGTTCCCTCCTGCACTGTCCGGTCCGGAATGAACTGGAGCACCGGTTCCTGGCTCACAGGCGGCTCTTCGAACACCACCGTATACTGGCCCGGCGTGTTGGCATCAAAAAGATTGATCCAGTAATCCCAGCCCTGGTCTTTACGTGTTTTTGAGAGCCAGGCATTTTCCGGCCGGATGCGCTTGCCGTCCGAGCGCAAAACCTCCTTCAAGACCTTCTGCCCGGAGCGAGGGTCACTCTTCCTGGCAAAAACGAACCCGCCCGTGACCGGCACGGACCAGGTGTAATCAACCCCGGAACCGCTCAAAACGGACAGATCGGACTGATCGGTCACCTCAGTGTCAATGCCTTCTGATTCAAATACCCGCAGTACTCCCCCGTCCAGAGCCAGAAAGTCCCTGGCACTGTCCCGGCCCGGAACATCCACCAGCACGTCCCTTACCAGAAAACGGGTGTTGATTTCTTCGATCAGTGATGTCAACTGCCCCCCGAGTTCATTGGAATGCGTATAGTAAGCTGTAAATTCCGTGAACTGGCCTGACAGGGAACAGGTCATGATCCAGCGGGCCGTGGTTGCCGTTCCCGGTTCCAGGTCCCCGAAATCAGCCAGCAGGGTTTCTTCGGCAGGGGCACCGTTTACTTCGCAGGCCTCTATATTGAAGCCGATTAGAAGGCCAAGGTCATTGGACAGGATTTTGGGCTGGGCAGACTCAATCTTCATGTTCCGCGCCGTTCCTGCCCCGGTATTTTGAAGCCGAAGCCCCAGGGAAAAAGGAACTACAGGTTCAATCGCCGAAGTAAACGGATCATCGCCAAAGACATCTTCCGGGATAAAATAATCCAGCACCAGCACCGGCAGGGGTTTGACAAAGATATGATCAGGCGTTACCTCTACGGAATAATCTTCTCCGCCGATTTTATAGTTCAAAGTGGCGCCTGTATAATACAGTTTTCCCTGGGGAATCCCGGCTGCCGCGTTCCTAAGCGGGATAATCAGCCAGTGAATGTCTGCAACTGTCGAGGGCTGGACAACACCGCTTCCATCTACATTCTGGATATTATCCAGGGTGTCGACCCGGATAAAGAACCGCACATCCGGATCGGCATCGTCGGGATTGGAGCTGGCCTTTACCACAGCGCCCTCGGCATCGGTAAACCGGACGACTACACCCACATCTGTCAAAGTGGTATGGGTGAGCCCGTTGGTGATACGCATATGGGCATCAAACGCCTGACGTTCCAGGGTAAGTTCCTGTCGGATCTCCAGTTTGACTGTGGCGCACAAAGCGGCCTGAGCCCGGGCAAAGCATGGAAAAAATGCCATGATAACCAAAAACAGGGCGATTCCGGACAGGAATCCCCTGGTGACGTGCCTGTGACCATCCATCGATATCCTCCTGCCGGCTTAATGCATATGCCGGACTGCCTCATTTTGAGTCGGATTCATTGACATCAGGGTTTCATCTGTGCATGAAGCCCCTCTCCCATGACTTTAAAAAACTGCTTTCCCAGAATTTGATCCCGGTTTTCAACTGCACCGATCCGGTGAAATGCAATATAGTGAGCTGATGTATCCATAAAAGCCTTTGCCTGGGGATCTGCTGTCTGCCAATACCGGCCGTCAAAGAATTCAGCCCAGTTATGGTAGCCGGAGGGCTTCAGAACACTGCTTTCCTTGACCACAAACCCGCCTGTTCCCCTTGCAGGGGTTCCGGCAGCCCGGCACAGGGCTGTAAAAAGATACATGACCTCCGTGCAGTCACCCTGTCCCTGTTTGAGAGTATAAAGAGCACCACGAATATTTTTGACATACCCGGTATGGTTGATCCGGCTCGATACCCAGTCAAACACCTGCTCAGCCGTGCGGACTGGGTCGGGGCCGCTGAGCTGCCGGGCAAGATCACTGATATCAGGATGGTCGGACTCACAATATCTTTCAGCCCCTAAAAATTTATCGGTATCCGTTCCTGTTTCAGGAACAGGGTTGCCTGAAAGCAGAAGGTCGGCCCCTATACGGATCACCTTTGCTCCCCTTGGGGGCATTTCCTGAAAACTGAACCGTAGGATCCGGTTTCCCAGGCTGTCTTTTGTGATCTCAAAAGGGTGTGAAGCTTGAATTTGATCACATTTGTACACCGAAGTTTGCTCCAGGGGGGCAAATGTCCAGAATTCCACATCCCTGGCCGGATACCCGGTCCGGTTCTCGATGGTGAATGCGTATTCAATCCGCCTTGGAATAAGATATCGATCAGGTTCAAAGACCGGCTTTTTCATGACTGTCCAGGCGATTATCAAACCTGTCGCAATCATGGCGCACCCAACGATTGTATATATATGTTTTTTATACCCGGACAATTTCACTACAGGTCCCCGGAGGACAGGTTCGAGGGACAGGCCGGGCATTCTTTTGTACGCCTGATCCTCTGTCCGGAAGGTGCCTGCATCTGCCGGACATCTGCCAGGAATTGACGGTAGCCTTCGAGGCCGCCCTCGAGAAACCATGCCCAGGGAAAGCGGGTTCGGCTTATATGATATGCCAGATCGTCATACCGGGAACCGTCCCCGGTAAACACCAGTATCCTCAGAAAAGGAGACTCCCCCCGCTCCCGGACCGCTGTCTCGTAGCGGCTGACAAAAATATCCTGATCCGGCCCCAAAGGAATGTGGACCGCATCAAAAAAAGAACCGGTTCTTTCAAAAGACTCAACCGGGCTCAGATCCAGTACCAGCCATTCCAAGGCATCTTTTGCTGCAAAAAAATCCCCTGGAGAAATGATGCCCAGTTTCTGCCGACAGGCAATATCCCCTTCCGCCTTTCCCCCTTTATGGATCCAGTACCAAAGCCCCCCGTTCAAAACAGAAACCCGGAACCCGGAATCCCTCAGTTGCCGGCAGGCCTCTTCCATGGCCATGTCTTCATATCCTTTACCCAAAAGCACGATCTTCCTTTCTTTTAAAAACCTGCGGGTTTTGACAGCGAACAAAGGAATATTGAGAGAACCCGGAATCCGGAAAGCCTCATATTCTTCCGGCGGCCGCACATCCACCAGCACAGGAGGTTGATCTCCTTCAAGCCGGTGCAGAACATCGGCCACAGGGACCAGGCAGCCGTCCGGACCCTTTGAAAGGACAGTGCCAGAAGACGCCTCCACGGCCCACAAGCAGACTGCCGGAAAAAAAAGACACCCTGCCAGAAATACTATAACTGTCCATTTTGATTTATTCATCATTGCATTGCTCTGTATCGGTGAAACTTGCCGGACAGCATCTTGAGAATTCAGAAATAAGCCATCCGGGCTTAATTATTGCCTTGAAGCAAGGCAAACTTTTTTTTGGATGAGCCAGAAAAAGCAGTTCCTGCTCTCTGCTATAGCTCTCATATTAAGAGATTTTTGAATTGTCAAGGAAAATATAAAAATAATTAAGTAATTTTTCCCGCTTTAGGATTGAATGGTAAAACGTGTGGACCTGTTTTACTGTTTGCTGTAAAATTAACTTTAAAAAAGGCTGGCAATACTTCAGGATGATAAAAAGGGCCGATACGGTCAGTGAGCTGAACATGACAAAATCCATTTTAAGTATAGCAGGGATTCTGCTTGCTGTTTACACAAGCCTGCTGGTGTTCGTTTATTTCAGGCAAAGAGCCATGCTGTTCTTTCCCACCCATCATATGGGGCGGCCTGCGTACTTGCTCAAGAATCCGTCCCGCCGTGCAATGACCAGGTGACCATCAAGTTTTGATGCATTTTTCTTTTGCTGTGCATAAAATAAACCTTTTGGGAAAAATTGTTCGCTGTATTTCACAAAATTTGTATTGTCCAAAAATGAGAGAACACAACAATCGATACGAGAAAATTATCATGTTGAGTATCTATTGAGCAAATGTTATGGTTTGAAAAATTGATAACCAGTTTTAAAAACCATTACCCGGTGCAATGGCGAAATCTTCCAAATTAATGCTTTACTGGCAGGCCCTGGAGAAAAAATTCATCCCGTCCGAGGCATGGCAAAGTGATCTTCTGACACTCTGGCGTGAACGGATTGTTTTCGCCATTTATTTTTCCAACGTCGTGCTGGGGCCTGTGGCCCTTGTCCCATCACTGACACTTGCCTACATGGAAAAACTCTGGCATATATTCATCCTGGATTTTGCTGCATACGGCATCGTCCTGGTCCTGCTGTTCAGCCCCGGTTTTAATTTGAAACATAAAACATGGGGCGCCTTTTTGATTTTTTACGGCCTTGGCACCGCCCTTCTATTTATGCTCGGGTTTTACGGTGCCGGTTATATCTGGCTGTTCGGGGCATCGGTAATTGTAGGGAGCATGATAGGTCTGAGAGCCGCCGTCATCGCTCTTTTAATGAATTTTTTAAGTCTTATGTCCCTCGGGATTTACATTTCCGTAATACAGCCTTCATGGGCGCAGAACATTGAAAACGTTGCCGGAAAATGGATGGTATTGACCAGTAATTTCATGCTGATCAATTCCCTGGTCACCATCATGGTGGCAATTATGCTCACCAGTATCAAAAATGCCCTGATCCGCGAACAGCACATCACATCCCAGCTTGAAAAACGACGACAAGAACTCATGGCCATCTTCAGGGCCAGCCCGGATCCGGTTGTGGTATACAATGACCGCCACAAGGTCCGATATACAAACGACGCTTTTTCCAGGGTTTTTGGATGGTCTCTCGATGAAATCAAGGGGGATCGTATTCCATTTATTCCAGAGGATACAAAGAACTTTCATGACGATATCGACATGGACCAGCTTGATCCTTCTTCAGACGAAACTGTCCGGTTCGAGACCCGCAGGATGACAAAAGCGGGAGAAAAACTGGATATCGAACTCAGCGCAGCGCCTATTCGACAAAAACCACATGGATTTACGGGCATAGTTGTCACCCTCAAGGATGTCACCAGAAACAAAAAACTCGAAGCCCAGCTGCAGCAGGCCCAGAAAATGGAGGCCATCGGGACACTGACCGGCGGCATTGCACATGATTTCAACAATATCCTCCATGCCATTGGTGGATTTACACAATTCATGCTTATGACCCGGAAAGACGATGACCCTGATTTTAATGACCTTAACCAGATAATGGATGCCACCAGGCGGGGAGCTGCACTTGTAAAGCAGCTGATGCTTTTCAGCCGGAAAGTCCAGCCTGAAAAAACGTATATCCTGTTGAATCCGATCCTCGAACAGACACGAAGCATCATGGAACGGACCCTGCCCAGGATGGTAGCCATTACCCTCGACCTGTGTACCGATCCGTGGTCCATAAAGGCAGACCCGGTACAGATGGAACAGATGCTGCTCAACCTGGCAATAAACGCCGTGGACGCCATCCAGGGCGAAGGCACCATAACAATCCGGACAGAAAATGTCGTCCTTGACCATGAAGGGTTCCATGCTGATCTCGTGCCGGTAACCGGTAACTATGTCAAACTCACGGTTTCTGATACAGGCCACGGGATCTCTCCTGAAATCATGCCCCATATTTTCGAACCGTTTTTCACTTCAAAGGAAATCGGAAAAGGTACGGGCCTGGGCCTTTCTTCAGTATATGGCATCGTAAAAAATCACCAGGGATATATTCACTGCAAAAGCAGGATGAACCATGGCACGCAATTCACGATTCACCTGCCGGCCTTTTACGGCGTTCAACCGGAAGCCCGGAAAAGCATAGACGTAATGCCCGTCCCAGGAAAGGAGGAAACCATTCTCCTGGTGGACGATGATCACCAGATCCTGGAAATAGCCGGAAAAATGCTAAATCGCAATCAATACAATGTAATGAAGGCTGAAAGCGGTGAGATGGCCCTTGATCTTTTTGAAAGGCGGGGCAATGACATTGACCTTGTCATCCTCGATATCGGAATGCCGGGCATGGGCGGGCATGAATGCCTGGTCCGGCTGAAAAAAATGGACCCAAAAATAAAAATCATCATTGCATCCGGCTACTTTGCCCAGGGCCCGGTTGAAGAGGCGATACAAAACGGTGTGGCCGATTATATAGCAAAGCCTTTTCAACTGGATGAACTGCTGACCAAAATCAGGAAAAACCTGCCTGGTTAAGCCTGAAACTCCAGCACAACAGGCGGCTTGAAATGCACTGAGATCAAGGTTTCAAGGCAATGCACCGTCCAGTTCCCCGGTTTCAAATCCCTTGAAAATACGACCGTTCACAGCATAGACCGGAATGGAATGGATACCCAGCTCCAGGATGCGATCCCGGTCGGCCTGAATACGTTCAGAATACTTTTCATCCAGGTATGCAACCGCCTGTGATGTATCGTCCCCCCATTTTTGAGCAAGTTCGGGGAAAAAGGATATAAACTGGTCAAGGATTCCCTCAACGGTCTGTGCTTTCTGCAGATGGGTATAGGCAAACTCGACAATTTCAAACATATCGAAACTGCGTTTGCCGGCATCGGCAAGAACCATGCATACTATGGCTGAACTCCTGTCCAGTGGAAAATGGGCAAGCCTGAAAGTCCTGATTTTGTCCCTGTGCGATGTAAAGTAGTCCCACCCTTTCCGGCAGTGCGGACAAAAAGGGTCTGAAACAGCGATCACGTCATGGGGGCCGCTACTTTTGAAAATCTCTTTACCAAAATCAGCCGGGATGTCATCGATCTGCACCAGCCGTTGCAATGCCGCCTGCACCAGGCTGGTACCGGATGCCAGGTCCTGTATGTCATCGATATGAAGCGTGCCGCTTTTATCCACTACCATGAGCAGGCTTTCTGCCGGTGTACCGGCCGGCATTGGAACCAGGGATGCCTTGACAGCGAAAAAGGTCATGTCATCGAAATGCAGGGGAATGGTTTTATCTATACGGACCTGTTCCTGGGAAAACTTTTTGAATCGCTCTTCCTGTAAACCTCTGGTAGCCCGTATCCGGACGGCGACCGCAGCCCGCAGTGCTGCCTCATCGAGCTCTGGAGCGGCATCGGCAGTGTTTTTTTTTGCCGCTTCGGAACTGATTGCCAGGGCCGGGCCCGGCAGCAGGGCAGACATGAAAAAGCCTGTCGCAAGCAGCAGCAGGGCAAAGCGCATTAAAAAGCCCTGGTTTGCTGCGGCATCACTGCACATCATATATCATTCCTCTCAATCATATCAATTTTTTAAACTGAAAAGATCATACTTTTCCAGGATATCGTCATACTGCCCGTTTTTCCTGTACCGCCCGAGAGTCATGGAAAACCGGCCGGCCAGCTCCTCATGGTCCAGAGCCTTTGAGAACCCTATATAGAGAGGTACTCTGGAAAGGATGGGAGACATGGGTGTAATTACATCAACAAGGTTTTCCTGTCTTATGAATCTGCTGATCACGATTTCATTGCCCACAATGACATCCAGCCGGTTTTTCACAAGATTCCGGATCAAATCATTCTCAGTCTCACACTGGAAGATATTGGGAAACTGAACCTGGTCGAATTCATGACCATAACTGTAATTTCGTACAGCCCCTATTCTCAGCGGCATGAGCGTGTGCACATCCCCGGAATAGTCGATCCCTGAATCTTTCAATTTAAAAAACCGGTTGATTTCATGCACCAGGATATTGTCTGAAAACCAGAGAAACTGTTCCCTTTCTTCTGTTTTTGTCAGATTCATCATGGCGTCGGCCCGGCCGTTTTTAACCATTTCAAGACACCGCGACCAGGGGTACTGTTCAAATGTCACCGTCATATCCATGGCACCTGCCACAGACCGGATGATATCAACCACCAGTCCGCTTTCACCATGATCCGGGTCAAGGTGATGATAGGGGGGAAAGTCCTGCCCCCGGACAATAACAATGTCAGATCCGGCACAAGAAAGGCCGGAACTCAAAACGACAAGGCATACAACTGTGATTATTCTTTTTATCATAGGGTTTCAACACGGCTGCGCAAACGAACCAGCAGCGGTATCAACAGCCCTGCTGACAGACCTGCGCATTTACAAATCAAGTTATGGATATTTTCTGAACTGGGTGTCGATGGCTATGATATGTTCGATGGCAATCAGGGCATCAAAAAAATCTTTCCTGTCCAGTTTTTCAAGGTGCATGAAATGATTGCCTGTCTCCTTGACATAACCGATCAGTGTGGTCCCTGAATCAAGGTGTACATAAACCTTTTTCCCGACAAGGGTTTTCAGATTGTCCGCAAGGGGGGCGTTTACATTGTATGAAGCCCCGTCAACAGGAACCAGTTCGGTTTTGGCAGAGGCCTGAAATGTCCAGAAAAAAAGAACACATGCGATCACTGTAATCCACAGTCCCCTGCGGCACCATTTCGTCCGGCGTGCTGTCATGGCATACCTCCTGATAATTTAAAGATATTTTCAATATATACCCCTGCCGGGCCCGGTTGTAAACAATTAAACCGTCACACCCGGCAGCATCGAGCTGCTTAAAAGTAAAAAAGTGTATTTTTTTTGCTCATGACAGTCTGTCCCAGAAAGCCTTTCCCTGTTCCTCCATGGTGGGCCGCCGGCTGCCGGTCCCGGGCGAATCCTGAGACGGTTTTTTCCCTGTCAGCCGCGCTATCCGGTCCGCAATGGGGGGATGGGTGGCGAAAAGACTCATCATCTGCCTGCCGGAAAGGGGGTTGACAATGAACATGTGGGCTGTGGACGGGTTGGCATCTTTCAGATTTCCCTGGCTGTATGCCCCCAGCCTGGAAAGGGCACTTGCAAGGCCTCCCGGGTTCCCGGTAATCCGGGCGGCGGATGCATCAGCAAGGTACTCCCTGGAACGTGAAACAGCCATCTGGACAAGCATGGCAGCAATTGGAGCCATGATGGACACAATAAGCACCCCGGCTATGCCCAGACCCGACCTGTCGTTGTCACGGCCGCCGAAAAATGCTGAAAACCTTGCCATGGTGGCTATCCACATGATGGCGCCTGCCAAAGTCGCCACGATGGTGGAAATCAGGATATCCCTGTTCCTGATATGACTGAGTTCATGGGCAAGAACCCCTTCAAGCTCTTCCTGGCTCATCAGGCGCATCAATCCACGGGTTACCGCCACGACTGCATGTTCGGGATTGCGGCCGGTGGCAAAAGCGTTGGGGGCATCTTCAGGAATCAGGTAGATTTCAGGCATGGGAAGGGATGCCTGACTGGCCAGGCGGGCCACTGAATCATAGAGATCCGGAGCCTGTGAACGTTCCAGGGGTCTGGCCCGGTACATTTTGAGAACAATCTTGTGAGAATACCAGTAGCTGAAAAAATTCATGACCCCGGCGAACACAAGAGCTATAAACATTCCGGACTGCCCGCCCAGAAGATAACCTATAAACAGAAAAAGGCCTGTCATTGCTATGAGCAGCAGGCCGGATTTAAAATGGTTGGCCATAAAGGTACTCCTCTCAAACATTGGTGAACCTGATAAAGAAAAAATAATTAGTGTTTTTTAAAAATCAAGGCGGGTTGTCTTCTATATTCAACTTTCGGGCTTCAACGATGATGCCCGAAAGTTGAGTTCTTTAACAAAAGAAGTCATTAAATCTTTTTCTGCTTTTCCACGACCTGATCGATAATTTCCCTGTCACTGTTCCTGCCGATTATCTTCACCTGTTCCTCAATGGCCTTGAGCAGGTTGGCCATAAATTTTTTATAGGGCGTTATCCTGGTAAAATGATACAACGAGTTATGCCTGCCAAGCAGCCTGGAGATTTTTTCATAATTTTCCGTTCCCGGCAATGCAGTTACATCACCGGCAGCATCTGTTTTCCTGAAGATAATGGCGATGTTACCGTTCAAAGGGGCGACTTTCTGCCTGAACACCGAAAATCCGGCTTTATTGCCGAGAGCGGCAAGGGTCTGTGGGTTGAAAGTATAGATATGTGCCTTGTGGTACCTGTGCCCCGGGTCCTGTTTTATATCCTCTGCATTGGGAACTTCCACAACCAGACAGCCGCCTGGCTTTAGCATGCGCCGGATATGCAAAAGCTCCCGGAGAGGGTCGGTCATGTGTTCGAGAACGTGATGAAGCGTCACCATGTCAAAACCGACGTCCGGAAATTCAATATCCCTGGAAAACCCTGTCTGGACGGGCACACACAGCACATCCCGGGCATACTTTGCATGGTTCCGGTCAGGTTCGACACCTGAAGCTTCTATTCCAAGCTGCCGAAGACAGTACACAAAGACCCCGTTACCCGCTCCGATATCGCACAAACGGTCATGTTTTTTCAAGATATCCCTGAAAAAATCATGCCGGGCCATGGCCTCTGATGCATCACGGTACACATGTTTTTTCCTGGGCCGGGTAATACCTTTATACTCTTTTCTATAGTCATCAGCATAAAATGTTTTGAGCACATTGTCCGCAGGCCTCGGGTCAACCCATATCAATCCGCATTTTCTACATATAACGTTCCTCAGATAATCACCGTTGCGATCCCGTTCCGACAGAACCGCAATGTCATCGGAACGGCAAAGATTACAGGGAATGGAAACTGATTCACCACGGGTTGTCATTTTGTATACATCCCGGGGTCAATGACAGTGATTCCGGTATTTTCAAACCGGTCCATTGTAATCAACGCTTCTATGGATGCCTCAAGTGAAATGGTCTTACCCAAGAGCCGACGGGGATCGAGTTTGCCGCTTTCGATCATTTCCCACAGGGCTCTATAGCGATAGGCCTGCATGCCGTGACTCCCTAAAATTTCAAGCTCCCTGGCAACCACCAGGTCCATGGGAACAGCCGGCGCCCTGTGATCACCGGCCATCAGGCCCACCTGGACATGTCTGCCCCGCTTTGCGAGATTGGCGACGGAATTATAGCAGGTTTCAGGATGACCCAGTGCATCTATGGAAACATGGGCTCCGCCGCGGGTGATGTCCCGGACCGCTTCGACTGTATCGGGAACCGACCTGCTGTTGACAGTGTAGGCGGCTCCAAGTTTCCTGGCCAGGGCCAGCTTGTCATCGGCGATGTCCACGGCAATCACGGTAGCCCCGACTGCAGTGGCTATCATTATGGCCGACAGTCCGACCCCCCCGCATCCATGAACGGCAACCCACTGGCCGGCCCCTGTCCTTCCCTGGTCCACCACTGCCCTGAATGAAGTGACAAACCTGCAGCCCAGGCTGGCTGCAGTTGCATAGTCCATGGAATCAGGCAGCCTTACCAGGTTGACATCCGCGTAATTGATGGCAACGTATTCGGCAAATGATCCCCAGTGAGTGAAACCTGGCTGAAACTGGTGATCACAGACATGGTGATTCCCGGACAGACACTCCGGGCACCCGCCGCAACCTCCTACAAAGGGAACCGTAACCCGGTCCCCGGGCTTCCACGACAAGACCTGCTTACCCACTGCCTCTATTTCACCGGCCAGCTCATGACCCGGAACATGGGGCAATGTGATGTCCGAATCATGCCCCACCCATCCATGCCAGTCACTTAAGCACAATCCTGTAGCCATAACCTTTACCACTACACCCCTCTCATCCGGCAACGGGTCTGGAACCCTCTGGAGAACGGGTTTTTGTAAAAACGCTTCATATACGACAGCCTTCATAAGACACCCCTTTTTCATTTCAAGTACAACCAGCGGGTGATTATACTGTAAAACAGCCTGACAGCCAATGGGAAATGTGGCCGCCCGGATTGAGAACATCCTTCTTTTGATTTTAGACAAATGCCTGTAACCTTGTCATACCTGCCTGTATACACTTGCATTGATCTGAAAATCAGGGTATTTATATAATGATCTTTTTAAACCGATCCTGATACTTATTTTCAAAAAACGGAACCAATATGTCCCTTCGGATTAAAATAAGCCTTATACTGGCGGCTGTATTCCTGCTGCTGGGTGTGGCCGTCATGACCATCCAGAAGCAAATTGTTTTTCCGGGTTTTCAAGCCCTTGAAAATACCTATGCCCAAAAAAACGCCGGCCGGGTGACCCAGGCAGTCAACCGGGAGCTTCACCATTTAAACCTGCTGTGCTTTGACTGGGCCGCCTGGGACGACACCTGTGATTTTGTGGCAACCAGGTCACAGGATTACATCGACGCGAACCTTGTGCCCGAGACCTTTACCGGCAACAACATAAACCTGATCAATTTTTATGACCTGAAAGGACAGTTAGTCTGGGGAGAAAGCAAAGACCTGGAAACAGAAACTCTTCTTGAGCTGCAGGAATTCCCACCCGATGGCCTGGCCCCTGACCACCGCCTGCTGGCGTTTGACATCCGGGACAAACCCATGTCAGAGGTCTTTGTAGCAGGAATCATGCAGACTTCGAGCGGCCCCATGCTGGTGGCATCCCGTCCCATTATCGATTCCGGCAACCGGGGTCCTGTCCGTGGCGCTCTTGTCATGGGACGGCTGCTGGACAGCGGCATGATAAAAGACCTTTGTGACCAGACAGCAGTGGACTTCAAACTGTTCACAGCCCAGACAGGGGGGCTTACACCGGATCAGAAAAATATCCTGGATGCGGCATGGTCAAAAGATGATGCAGTTATTGAATACCGGACACAGTCAGAGCTTATAGTTTATTCCGCCCTGGCGGATATCTGGAATAACCCGGCCTTTCTTGTAGAATCCACAATTTTCAGGGACATTACCAGAGAGGGACGAAACACCCTGCGCTTTGCCATGTATTCACTGCTGGGAGCCGGTTTGCTCTCGCTTGCAGCAGTGCTTGTCATGCTGCAGAAAACAGTTGCAAGACCCCTTGAAAAATTGACCGGTCATGTCATGCATGTTTCCCGGACCGGTGATTTGAGCCGGCGGATTTCACTGCATAAAACGGATGAAACCGGCCGGCTCGCCCTTGCGTTCAACCAGATGACCCAGTCCATCGAGCAGATCAGGCAGCGCCTGCAGGGCATAATTGACATGCTGCCTCTCATGCTTGTATGCATGGACACACAGGGACGTGTGAAACTGGTCAATGACAACGGTCTCAGCATGGCCGGGATTCAGGCCTCCGGCATCCTGGACAGGCCCCTGACCGACCTGCTTCCCGGACTCAGGTCGGAAATGACTGCAATTATGGACAAAACGGGTTCGGACCAAATTTATGAACTCAAAAGATTTCCCCTTGTCCTGCAGGGCCGTTCCGGTTACCATGATATAACAGCCTGTCCACTGCCCCCGGAAACCGGAATTGCCTCGGTAGTCCTGATTCAGGATGTCACCAGGGCCGTTCACATGGAAGAAATCGTGATCCAGTCTGAAAAAATGATGTCCCTGGGCGGCCTGGCCGCAGGGATGGCCCATGAAATCAACAACCCGATCTCCGGCATCATGCAGGCTGTACAACTGGTCACAAGCCGCCTGACAACCTCCCTGCCGGCCAATGAAGCCGCCGCCAGAAAAGCCGGTATCACCATGGAAGCTGTCAAGGCATACATGACGGACCGGCATATTCTCCAGCTGCTCGAAAACGTTCACAAGGCAGGCGACCTGGCAGCCACCATCGTCCAGAACATGCTGTCGTTCGCAAGAAAGGAGCCTGCTGACAAATCCCTCCATGACATGACACAGATTATTGAGCAGGCCCTTGACATCGCCCGGACCGATTACAACCTGAAAAAAAAGTATGACTTTAAACAAATCCGCATAATCCGGGACTATGAAGCCGGCTTTCCCATGGTACCCTGCGAAAAGGGAAAAATACTGCAGGCAATGCTCAACATAATCAAAAATGCGGCGGAAGCCATGCATGAAGATGGTAGGAGACCCCGGACACCGGAACTTGTATTCCGGCTGGCCGTGGAAAATGATATGGCCGGAGTTGAAATCTCCGACAACGGGCCTGGTATGGACGACACCACGCGCAAAAGGATTTTTGAACCTTTTTTCACGACCAAACCGGTCAGTTCCGGTACAGGACTCGGATTATCCATGGTCTATTTTATCATAAAAGAAACCCACAAAGGAGATATAGAGGTGACATCAGCTCCTGGAAAAGGCACTAAGTTCAAGATCCGGCTGCCCCTTGAGCAGCCTTTTTGATACAGCCTTTTCACTCCGGTAATGGACTATGACACCATGCCCGATGAAGTCCGTCTTCCCGGGTCACGACCGGTCCCGGTGAATGTTGGCAGTCCGGGACGCGCCGATCACAGCGGTCGTAAAAAGGACACCTGTCCGCTTTGCCATCATTCTCCATGCAGGACAGGCCTGAAGATGCCTCGGCATTCAAGCCTGCCGCACTGCCGACAAGCATGGCAGTGTAGGGATGCAGCGGGCGATTGAGAATACATGCGGCAGGACCGGTTTCCACCATTCTGCCTGCCAGCATCACCCCGATCCGGTCAGCTATTTTACGGGCCAGTCCGATATCATGGGTCACAAACAACAGGGTCAGGCCTTTTTCAATCTGCAGTCCCAGCAGCATCTTGAGAACCTTGGCCTGGACACTTGGATCCAGGGCGCTGGTGGGCTCGTCAGCCACCAGCAGTGACGGGCCATGAACCAGGGCCCTGGCTATGCACAGACGCTGAACAGCTCCCATGTTCAGTTCATGGCAAAACCGGTTCATGAATTCGGGTTGAGTGGGCAGGCGGACATCGGCCAGCGCCCGGCTGACTTTCTTGCGTATATCTGTTTCAGGCATGCGGGGTTTTTGAATGCGCAGGGGTTCGGCAACTATTTCCAGAACACTCAACCGGTGGCTGACCGCAGCTGCAGGATTCTGGTAGACCACGCCTACTTCAGCGGCCAGGGACTGATAATCCCTTTTCATCCAGGCAGCCATATCCTGACTATCAAAGATCACCTGTCCATGGTCAGGAACTAAAGCACCGGATGAAATCATTGCCAGGGTTGTTTTCCCTGACCCGGTCTCCCCTACCAGGCAGAATACTTCACCTGCCCATATTGTCAGATCGGTTGGATATAAAGCCCTGACTTCACCGTATGACCGGCTTACACCCTCCATGCGGACGTGTTCGACAATACCACCCCAAACGCACCTTACCCGATGCGCACCTGAATGGACAAAAGGCATGTCTCCCTTGTTGCACAAGGGCTTTGCCTGGGTACACCGGGGCTGAAACAGGCAGCCGTCCGGCGGGGCATGACCGTCATGGTGGTCGGATTCAGCTGCCACCACGTGGGTATGGGAATGATCTGTTCCGTTTTCCCTGGGATGGGCATGTACAAGCCTGTAAAAGGCATCTCCCCTTATTCCGCCAAGATCACGGGCGATATCCATGCCGGGAAATGACCGGCCAAGAGCCCTGGTATAGGGATGCCGCGGCTGAAACAGGCGTTTTGCCGGCAGGTATTCCATGATCTGCCCCAGGTACAGAACTGCAATGTCATCAGCCAGGCGGGAGGCAAGATCAAGGTCGTGTGTGATCAAAAGGATGCTTTTGTCTCTTCCGGCCAGTTTGTTGATGATACCGGAAACAAATTGCCCGGTCATGGCATCCAGGGAAGCCGTCGGTTCATCAAGGATCAGGACCTCCGGGTCCAGGATCAGTGTCATGGCCATAAGTGCCCTCTGGACCTGTCCTCCGCTGAGCTCGTGTGGAAACCGGTCCGCGCATGCCGAAGAAAGACCCATGGCCTCCAGCTGTTCCACGGCTTTTTTCAATGCCGGACCGGATGCCATACCCAGGTGCTGGATCAGGGGTTCGGCCACCTGGTCGACCAGGCGGTAAACCGGGTTGAAACAGGAAACGGCATCCTGGAACATCATGGACACTTTCGACCCGCGCAGGCGGTTCATTCCCACTTCGTCGAGATCTGTCAGGGTCACCTGGTCCAGCCGGATCTTACCCTCGAGGGATGCATTATCAGGCAGCAGCCCCATCAAGGCATTTCCCAGGGTAGTTTTACCTGAACCGGATTCACCTACCAGCGCGGTGATACGGCCTGGTTGAAGATCCAGGTCCACCCGGTCAAGGGCCAGAAGGAAATGATCATCATCCTTAAACCCGACAGTCAGATTTTCTATGTTAACTTTCAAAATATTTCCTTTAATCGCGGATCAAAGACCTTTTCAAGGCTGATGGCCAGAAAAGTGGCCGACATGATCAGCAAAGACAATAGAATAATAGGCGGGAACAGCCAGTTGTACCAGATATCAAGATAATAGAATTTCAAAGCATAGCTGATCATGATCCCCAGGGACTTGCGGCCCGGATCAAAAAGCCCCAGAAAAGCGAGGGAAGCTTCCATGAATATTGCCATCCTTGTCTTTGAGGCAAAACTGATCAGGTAAAGTGGAAACAGCTCCGGCAGCAGGTGCCTGCGGATAATATAGGCACTGGTTCCCCCCATGTGGCGGACCGCCTGGATATGCAGACCGCGTTTTATGACAAGGGCCTGGGCCCGTACCGCCTTGGCCGTGGTCGGCCAGGCCATAAGCGCCAGGGTCAGGGCCAGGACCAGGGGTGACGGCCTGAAAAACGCGGCCATGAGAATCAGCACCATAACCGCTGGGATCGCCAGTATTATATCTGAAAGGCGCATGAACAAGGCATCTATCCAGCCGCCTTTCCACGCGGCAGTCAGTCCTGCTGCCGCCCCGATCAGAAGTCCGGCCGTTCCGGCCGCAAGCCCGAACAGCAATGTATTTTTCAAACTGGACAGCAATTCGGAAAAAATATCCATGCCCCCGTCATTGATACCCAGCCAGTGATCGAAAGACGGCGGGCTCAATGGAACGAACGAAATATCAAAAGGATCATGGGGAACCAGTATCGGCCCTATCAGTGCAGACCCAGCCAGGAGCATGAAGACAAGGACCCCGATAATAAACCAGGGGTCCTGAAAAAGGCGGCGCCGTGCATCAGTATGCATGGGCCACCCTCGGGTCAAGACGTCCATAGGCCCATTCCAGCAGAAGATTGACGGCAAGGATCATTAACGAGGAAAACAGTACGATACCCTGGATCAAGGGAAGATCCCTGGCGGAAATGGCATTGAACAGCAATGTTCCCAGGCCCGGATATGCAAAAATGGTTTCCACCACAAGGGCGCCGGTGATCATGAAAGCGATCCGCAGGCCGAACCTCGTGACAATTGGCAGCAGGGCATTTCTGGCGGCATGGGCATACCTGACCCGCCTGGGCACAAGTCCCTTGGCCCGGGCCGTCTGGACAAAACGGGTTTTGAGCACCATGACCATGCTGGCCCTGGCCAGCAGGAAATTGCCGGGAAAATAGGCCAGGAACAGGGTTGCAAGCGGCAGGGCCAGATGATGCAGCACATCCAGCAGCCGGGTACCGCTGCCGTGAACTGCATAGGCGGATTCAGCTCCTGCTGCCGGAAACCATCCAAGGTTCAATGAAAAGATAAGTAAAAGCAGCACACCGATTCCGATTTCAGGGATACCCTCCAGGATGGTCATGGTCCCCACCCCGGCCTTTTCAAGCCAGGTACCCCGCCGCCAGGCCGTCTCAACTCCTGCCACAAAGCCCAGCGCCATGGATAGCAGATGGGCCGATCCCATCAAAAGCAGGGTCCAGGGCAAAGCCGCCAGGAACAGACTGGATACCGGCTGGAAAAAAGCTAAAGAATATCCCCAGTCCAGGGCAACCAGGTCAAGCAGGTATCGGCCGAATCCTTTCTGCTCTGAAAAATAGGCCTTGAGATCCGCTTCCTGCTGTGCGTTCAAGGTGACATTGGAACTGGCGTACGTCGCTTCGACAAAATCGCCTGGCAGCCATCTGGGCAGCCAGTAGCTCAGGCAGATCATCACCATGCCGGCTGCCAGGTATGCCATCCATTTTCCAATACGTCTCGACTGTAATAAATTTATCATCGTTTATTGAGTGCGGCAGCTTTTGATAAAACCAAGGCTGCCATACGCTTCACCTTATCAAAGACATTTTATTCTGGGCAATGGGAACTCCCTTGCTGATGCCGCCTTTTGTATAATACCATTCCACACCGCTGTCAGGGTTATAGGCCGCCATGGTTTCAGGATAATACAAAGGGATGGCCGGAAGATCTCCGGCGTGGATCGACTGGATTTCAAACACCAGCTTCCTGCGCGCGTCAGGGTCCATTTCAACCATCTGGGCTTCCATCAATGCATTGAGCTCCTCGTTGACATCATACCGGGCGCTGTTGACAGAACCGGCCCCGTACCGCGACGATATCATCTCGTTCAGTATCCTGGGATCCCCTGCAACGCCACCATGGCCGGAAACCGCCAGATCGAAATTCCAGCTTCGAACCCTGCTGTCCGTGGTGGCCTGCTCCAGGTTGACAAGATCCACAGTCATTCCCAAGGCTTCCAGCTGCTTTTTGATAATCTCTCCGTCCCGGTCCGCGACACTTTCCCCGGCCACAGTGATACTGGAAGCCAGCAGTTCAATCTCCAGGAGACGGCCGTCTTTATGGTATCTGCCATCTGCATTAAAAACATATCCCAGGGATTCAATCAGCTCTCTTGCCCTTGCAGGATTGTGTGAATATTCTGGGGTTTTTGGATTATACATGGGGTGATCCATGCTCAGCAATCCACACGAGGCCACTGTGGCAAAGCCGCGGTGGCTTTTTTCGATTATTTCCCGCCGGTCGATGGCAAACGCCAGGGCCTGGCGGAAGGTTTTTTGATCAAAAGGGAATTTTTTATGATTGATCATCAGTTTCTTGTTCCATCCCCGTTCATTCCTGATTATCACCATCCCTTTTTTTTCCAGCATCGGCGCCATGTCCGGCTTGATATTGGCAAGGTCCGCCTGCCCGGTCATAAGTGAGACCAGAGGCTTTCCGCTCTTGATATATATCAGGCGGCCGGCGGCCGGTCTTCCCTGGTAATAACTGCCAAACGCTTCAAACAGATAGGTGCCCTTTGCCTTGTCAAAATCTTTGAATACATAGGGTCCGCTGCCGATAAATGCGGCCGGACCGTCAAACTTCCTGGGATCCTTGACCCCTTCCCATATGTGCCGGGGCAGGATCGGCATGGTCCCTCCGATATCAGAAAGGAAAGGAGCATACGGCCTGGCCAGGAAAATCATCACCCTGTGGTCGTCAACGGCCTCGGCCCGGTCGATGTGATCCACGGTAACCCAGTGATAGGGATGCTTTTTGAAATACGAAATGGTAAAAACAACATCCATAGCCGTTACAGGATTGCCGTCATGCCATCTGGCAACGGGATTCAACTCGAACGAAAATGCTTTTTGTGCCGGGTTATACGACCAGTTATCAGCCAGTGCCTTCACATACCCTGACTTATCTTTCCATACCAGGGTGTCGAACACCCAGGACATGCGCACATAACCGGGCCCCCTAGGATAATGATTGAAAGGATTTGGATAGCCCCAGTCACCCTTGCTGTCAGCAATGCGGATATCGTTTTCCCCGGCGATGACATGGAGCTGGGGCATGCATGAAAAAGCGGCTGCTGTAAAAATAAATACCAGGCGCCACAAGGCGTTTCTACAGACTGCCCAGGGTTTCATTTTCATTATATCTACCT
>CAYNHL010000049.1:0-24231 GCA_964397015.1 uncultured Desulfobacterales bacterium
TCTGTTGAATCAAGGCAGGATTTTTTGTTCGGGCTGGCCATTTTAAAAAAACTTGCCGACCGGCTCATAATAGCCTGTCCCGCCTTGGAAATGCCCGGTATCGGTGATATTCAAAAAGTTGTCACCCATGTGACAGGAGCAAAATATCCAAGAACAGATCCTGGAGTTATCCTCTACCAGGTGAAGACCCGTGTCGAGGAAAATGCCTCCTGCTGCATGGACCCGCAGGATGTCATTATGACAGGCAGTTTTTTCAGGACAGGCAGGATGCCTGTTCAAAAAATGTTCAGGGTGACACATGACCCGACCGGTTCCTGTGAACACTTTTACACCAGGCAGGGAGCGCCTGCATCTCATTTTATCGAACCCCTTTCTGCAGGGCCGGGTACCATAATTGCCGGCGGTCCTTTTTCCGGCCGCAGTGTCAGTATGGATGACCATGTTTCCGGTTCACTTTCTTCTCTTCTTGTAATCGATGATACATACCCGGAGGAATTGTTCGGGTTTATCCGGCCGGGTGCGCTTAAAATGACTGAATCCAGAGCATTCGTATCCGGTTTTTTCAATAAGAAAACCAGGCTGGACGCCACGCTCCATGGCGAACCCAGACCCTGCATCAATTGCGGATACTGCCGGAAAAAATGTCCTGTAGACCTGTTTCCCCAGTTTATCATGAAGGCATTTCTTGCCAATGACATGGAAGAGGTGACTGGACTGGGTCTGCTGGATTGCACGGAATGCGGGATCTGCACATTTGTCTGCCCCTCTAATATCGAGCTTTCAGATATGTTCAAGCGTGCAAAAATGCTTTATTTCAAGGACAGGGTACCGGCATGAGGCTTTTGAAGCAATTTTTTGACAACCTGTCATCCGGGTTTGATTCAAACGGCAGGTTCCACCGTTTCAAGGCCCTGTTTACGGCAACAAGAACTTTTTTTCTCTTCCCGTCCCCCCAGGTCATAAAGGCGCCGTATATCAGGGACAGCCTGGATTCAAAAAGGTTCATGAGTTTCGTGATTATCGCACTATTACCGGTTACCCTGTTTGGAATGTTCAATACCGGATACCAGGCCAATTTTTTATCCGGTGCTTCACAGGGTGTTTTTGCCACTTTTTTGACCGGCGCCTCACATGTTATGCCCATTATCCTTGTTTCCTATGGTGTCGGTTTTTTCTGGGAAATACTTTTTGCCGTTATACGCAGACATGAAATCACCGAAGGCTTTCTTGTCACAGGGCTTTTGCTCCCATTGACCCTTCCTGCCTCCATACCTTTGTGGCAGGTTGCACTGGGGATTTCTTTCGGTGTTGTAATCGGAAAGGAGGTTTTCGGGGGAACCGGGCGCAACATTCTTAACCCGGCCCTTACCGCCAGGGCTTTTTTGTTTTTTTCCTATCCCGGGGCCATGTCCGGAAACCAGGTATGGATTCCACATGCAAACACGGTCGATGCTTTTTCCGGAGCCACTCCCCTGGCTGTCACCGGCAGTGAAGGACAAATTGCCGATCTTGTCCAGCAGGCTGGATACTCTTTGCAGACTCTATTTTTCGGGCTTTATCCCGGCAGCATCGGTGGAACATCCGCAATGTTATGTTTTGCAGGCGCCCTGTTTTTAATGATCACCCGCATCGCCAGTTTCAGAATTATCCTGGGAGGAATTGCAGGGCTTGTTATAACTGCGCTGCTGTTTCAATGGCTTCCCGGACCGGAAAATTCATGGTTCAGTGCAGGCCCTGTGCTGCACCTGCTGGCAGGAGGATTCGCGCTTGGAATATGTTTCATGGCCACGGACCCGGTCTCGGCCCCGGGAACAGATCCGGGCCGGTGGATCTATGGTTTTTTTATAGGGGCCCTGACGGTTATACTTCGAGCGGTCAATCCAGCTTACGTGGAAGGTGTGATGCTTGCGATTTTATTCATGAACATATTTGCGCCGCTTATGGATCATATCATTGTCCAGTCCCTGGTAAAAAAAAGGATTCCCAATGTCTGATTCTGCCTCACGAGGTCATGTCATCAGGTTCGCAGCTGTCCTGTCACTTGTCTGCGGCATGCTGATCACCGGAGCATCGGTGAGCCTGAAAGGACTTCAACAGGAGAACATGGCTGTAGACAGGCAGAAAAACATCCTTCTTGCCGGCCGGATTATCGACAGCTCCCAGGCTTTATCCAGCGAGAAGATCAAAAAATTGTTCTCAAAAAACATTTCGCAGTTCAGCGTGGACGCTTCAGGCAATATTCATCCCCAGCCCGGCGATTCCGGGTTGACCATCTATATCCATAAAAAGAAAGGGACCATTGAATCCTATATCATCCCTATTGATTCAAAGGGATTGTGGGGCAAAATAAACGGATATATGGCTATTGCAGGTGACGGTGAAACAATAGTCGGTTTCAGTATATACAACCATTCGGAAACACCGGGGCTCGGCGGTGAAATTGAAAAACAATGGTTTCTGCAGAATTTTGCCGGTAAGAAAATCGTCAACCGGTCAGGCCGGTTTGTTTCCGTCAGCATAGAAAAATCAGTTTCAGACGATACCGGTGACTTGAGCGAAGTCAACAGCGTGGATGGAATCAGCGGAGCCACCCTTACAGGAAAGTACCTGACCAGTGGCATCCAGGCTACCCTTGAACAGTATGAACCTTTATCCGTCCGTTTCAGGCAGGGCGATTCAATACCAATGGAATAGGGGAGGGGAAAATGGCAGCCGGACAGAACCAAACCTTGCGATCAGTTTTTACCAGGGGTATTTTAAAAGAGAACCCGGTGGCATACCAGGTGCTTGGAATATGCTCCGCCCTTGCCGTCACGGTCCAGATGAAAACAGCCCTAGTCATGGGCATAGCTTTGACCTGTGTGGCCGGACTGTCCAATTTTATCATCTCGGTTCTCCGCAGGCAGATTCCGTCCTCCATCAGGATTATAGTGGAATTGACGATAATTGCTTCCCTGGTAATTGTAACCGACCAGATTCTGAAGGCCTTTTTTTATGATATCAGCAAGCAGCTGTCTATTTTTGTAGGACTGATCATAACAAACTGTATCGTGCTTGGACGGGCCGAAGCTTTTGCCCTTGCCAACCCCCCGCTGTCTTCTTTGCTGGACGGCCTTGGAAACGGCATGGGATACTCGCTGGTTCTTGTCAGCGTGGCATTTATCCGTGAGCTTCTTGGTTCGGGAAAAATCTATGGTATCCAGGTTGTTCCCCAGTGGCTGTTCGATGCGGGTTATACAAACATGGGGCTCATGGTGCTGGCACCGGGTGCTTTTTTTGCAATCGGGTTCCTGGTATGGATAAAAAACAGCATTCCGTCCCTGAACGAAAAACAGGCAGGGAATCGTTCATGATGGATCTGCTCAGTTTATTCATCGATTCGGTCTTTATAGGAAATATTCTGCTGTCCTATTTTTTGGGTATCTGCTCTTTTATCGCCGTTTCCAACAATATCGAAACAGCTACAGGCATAGGCTTTGCCGTCATTTTTGTGTTGACAGTTACCGCTCCTGTAAACTGGTTTATCTATCACTTTCTGCTGGCCCCGGGTGCCCTGGCCTGGGCAGGTTTTCCCCAGGTGGACTTGAGCTTTTTAAAATTCATCACTTTCATTGCCGTAATTGCCGCCATTGTGCAGGCTGTCGAGATGCTTCTTGACAGGTTTTCACCGGTCCTGTACATAGCCCTGGGCGTTTTTCTTCCCCTGATCGCAGTTAACTGCGCCATCCTTGGTACTGCACTGTTCATGATCGAGCGCAACTACACCCTGGTGGAATCGATTGTATTTGGTGCAGGTTCAGGTACGGGATGGATGCTTGCAATAGTGGGCATGGCAACAATCAAGAAAAAAATCAGGTACGCAGATGTACCTTTAGGACTGGAAGGTTTCGGTATCACCATGATCGTGGGTGGCCTGATGGCAATGGCTTTCATGATGTTTTCAGGCATTACCCTGTGACCCGGGAGGAAGCGTGATTTACCTGATCAGCCTCACTGTATTTTCAGTAATTGTATTCACCCTTGTCGGGCTGCTGCTTTTTGTCGAATCCCGAGTTCAAACCGCAGGATCTCATAAAGTTACAATTAATGACGACCCTGATAACCAGCTGGTCGTGTCCGGGACTCCAACCTTGCTGACCGCCCTGGGAAAAAATGATATTTTCCTGCCTTCCGCATGCGGAGGATCCGGTTCCTGCGGTATGTGCAAATGTGTGGTCCAGTCCGGCGGCGGCCCGGTTCTTCCAACGGAACTTGCCCATTTGACTCCCAGGGACAAAAAGGAGAACAAACGCCTGGCCTGTCAGCTCAAGGTCAAACAGGACATGGAAATACTGGTGCCCAAGACTGTTTTAGGCGTTAAAAAATTGGGAGCACAGGTCCTGTCCAACAAAAATATCGCGACCTATATCAAGGAACTTGTCATCCGTCCTGATACCCCGCTTGCCTTCAAGGCGGGAAGCTATATACAGATCGATGTGCCGGAATATGAGTTATGTTTCAAAGATTTCAACATTGACAGCAGGTTTATAAGTGAATGGAAAAAATACAACCTGCTTGAATTGACGGCCCAGGGCGTAAGTCCGGGTTTCAGGGCATACTCCCTGGCCAATCCGCCACATGAAAAAGAGGTGTTGAAGCTTACGGTAAAAATCGCGACACCCCCGGCCGGTGCCAGGGGTATTCCCCCTGGCTTTGGATCATCTTACGTGTTCGGGCTCAAACCCGGTGACAGAATTATGATCAGCGGTCCGTACGGTGATTTTTTTGCTAAGGATTCTTCAAAGGAAAAGCTGTTCATAGGCGGCGGGGCAGGGATCGCGCCGCTGCGTTCCCATGTGCTGGATCTTTTGGAAAGCGGCAAAACGGATAAAAAAGTAAGTCTTTGGTATGGGGCCAGGTCCCAGAAGGAAATGTGTTACCACAATACCTTTTTATCCCTTGAAAAGGACTATCCCAATTTTTCCTACCATGTGTCTTTGTCACGGCCTGATCCGTCACTGCCATGGGACGGCATGACCGGGTACATTCATGTCAATCTGGCCAGACACTATCTTGAAGACCATGAAGATCCGTCTGAAATCGAATATTATTTATGCGGGCCGCCTCCCATGGTGGATTCCATTACCCAGACCCTTGACAGTTTTGGGGTGGATGAGGACATGATTTTTTACGATAAATTTTGATGCAGCCTTGAAAAGAGCCTGTCCGCCTGGTAAGAGCTCCTGACAAAAGGACCTGATGCCACCTGGGAAAAGCCTGTTTCAAGAGCCTTTTTTTTAAGCTGCTCAAACTCCTCGGGAGAATAAAATTTTTTTACTTCCAGATGTTTTCTTGTAGGCTGCAGGTACTGACCAATGGTCAGTATTGAACATCCGTGGGCCACAAGATCCCTCATGGTCTGTTCCAGTTCATCCATTGTTTCACCGAGTCCTGTCATAATGCCAGATTTAAGTGGCATGACGGCATCGATGGATTTTACATACTTGAAAAGCGACAGGGACTGCTGATAGTCAGCCTGGGGCCTGGCAGCGGAATAAAGGGAAGGCACGGTTTCAACATTGTGGTTCAAAACATCCGGCCTGGCCCTGACAACTTTTTCAATCGCCTTTTTGTTTCCCTTGAAATCCGGAATCAGAACCTCTATTTTCGTACCGGCCAAAAGTGTTTCCCTGATACTGTTTATGGTATTTACAAAATGATCTGCACCACCATCCGGCAGGTCATCCCGGGTGACCGAGGTTACGACCACATAGGACAATCCGAGTTCCTTTGCCATCCTGGCGACCCTCATGGGTTCGTCCGGATCAGGAAGAGGCGGGGTTCCCGGAACTACATTGCAGAAACGGCAGTTGCGGGTACATTCCGATCCCAGTATCATGAAAGTCGAAGTGTTTTGTGAAAAACATTCGAACATGTTAGGGCAGTTGGCTTCCTGGCAGACAGTTTTCAAGGATGATGCCGAAAGCAGATTTCTGACCTTCTGGTACTGTCCGCCGGCCGGCAGCGGTTTTTTAAGCCAGGCAGGTTTGGGGCGGGTTGTTTGGCAGGTTGATTTCATTACAGTTGTCGATTCTTGAATAATTGAAATTGTGTTTGAACCGGGCCAAGAGCACCCGGTTGATATCTTTTGTCCCGGTTTGCAGCAAAGAGCCGCTTGAAGGATTGGCCATTTCCTTTTCAACCGATGTCATCCTGACATCCTGCATCCCGCAGGGATTGATCCATGAAAAAGGGGTCAGGTCCATTCTGGTATTGATTGCGATGCCGTGGAATGAAATGCCTCGTTTGACACAGATACCCACGCTGGCAATTTTTTTGCCGTTGATCCATACCCCGTTGTTTCTCAGGTCCCGGACCGATGCAATGCCGAATTCTGCCAGTGTGTCTATCACGATCTGCTCCAGGGTGAAAACAAAGTCCTTAACCCCGGTGTTTGCCCTTTCAAGGTCGATAATGGGATAACAGACAGCCTGGCCCGGTCCATGGTAGGTTATATTGCCTCCCCGGCCGGTCTGGACGATGTCTATCCCTTTTTGTTCCAAAAAGGCCCGGGATACCACGAGGTTTTCACGGCCCCCGCGTTTCCCTAATGTAAAAACACCCGGGTGTTCGACAAAAACAAGGTAATCCGGCAGTTCGGGGGTGGCCTGTTTCAATCTAACCAGATGGTTTTGAAAATCCAGCGCCCTGCCGTATTCGGTCAATCCCATATGTATTGCAACAGCAGGGCGCATGGATGGTTTTATCCTTTCAGGCAGGGTTTTCTTGCAGCCGCCACCTCGTCAAGGCGTGTGACCTTGGTCAGGTGAGGGGCTGTTTTCAATTTATCCGGATTCTCTTTTGCCTCTGCAACAATCTCTTTTACTGCATGGATAAACTGATCGATGTCTTCCTTGGATTCAGTTTCAGTGGGCTCAACCATGAATGAACCGCTCACCACCAGTGGAAAATACACCGTAGGGGGATGGAATCCGTAGTCCAGCAGCCGTTTTGCAATATCCATGGTGGTTATATGAAATTCCTGAAGTCCTGCATCTGTAAAAACGCATTCATGCATGCATGGAAAATCATAGGGCAGGTTCAATGTACCCTTCAGGCTTTCTTTTATGTAATTGGCGTTGAGCACGGCATACCTGCTGACATCCGTCAGGCCTTCAGCCCCCATGGACAGAATGTAGGCATAGGCCTTGACCATGACGCCGAAATGGCCGTAGAACGTGTGGATCTTGCCGATGGAATCGGGCTGATCCGATACCAGTGAATAGGTATCGAGCTCCCTTTTAATCCGGGGAACCGGCAAAAAGGGTTCGAGTTCCTTTGTCACGGCAACTGGACCGGAACCGGGTCCGCCTCCGCCATGTGGAGTAGCAAAGGTTTTATGAAGGTTCAAGTGCAGGACATCGATACCGATCTCTCCCGGTTTGACAATACCCATGATGGCATTCATATTCGCGCCGTCGCCGTAGACAAGCCCGCCTTTTGCGTGGACGATATCGGCAATCTGTTTGATATTGGTTTCAAACAGTCCCAATGTGTTGGGGTTTGTGATCATTATGCCGGCGGTATCTTCATCCATCATTTTTTCGACTGTTTCCGGTTCCAGGACACCCCGGGCACTGGATGGGACATTGATGGATTCGTACCCGCACAAGGTGGCGCTGGCCGGATTGGTCCCATGTGCCGTATCCGGGATCAGGATCTTGGTGCGCTGTTTACCGTTTCTGGCATGAAAGGCGTGAATGATCAACATGCCTGTCAGTTCTCCGTGGGCTCCGGCAGCGGGCTGCAGGCTTACCGCATCCATGCCTGTGATCTCGGCAAGCAGTTGTTCAAGATGAAACATCAGTTTCAATGATCCCTGTGAAAATTCATCGCCGGCCATGGGGTGAGCTCCGGCAAAACCCTGACGGGCTGCCTGGACTTCGTTGGTCTTGGGATTGTATTTCATGGTGCATGATCCCAAAGGATACATACCGGAATCCACGCCGAAATTCCATTGGGACAACCGGGTGTAGTGACGTACGACATCCAGTTCAGACAGCTCGGGAAGGGCAGGGGGGGCATCTGCCGTGAGATCTGCATCCAGAAGAGCTGTTTCAACATCCTGCTCAGGCAGGGATATGCCGCACCTGCCCGGCCTGCTTTTTTCCCACAGCAAAGATTCCTTGAAAATAAGGCCTTTTGTTCCAGGTCGGTTTATCATGATTTCACCTCCTTGACCAGTTGATCAATATCCTCTCTGGAAGCTGTTTCCGTGGCGCAGAACAGGTAATGATCTTTGAACTGGGGATAAAAGGGTTCAAGCTCGATCCCGGCAAAAATACATTTGTCGTTGATCAGGCCGGCCCGTTTTTCGGAAAATCCGGGCGGTACTTTGAGTACGAACTCGTTGAAAAAAGGACCATCATGTACGGAGTTGAATCCGGCTGATTCAAGACCTTTTTTCAGGTACACGGCTTTGTCATGGTTGAGCTGGGCGATTTTACGGATTCCGGTTTTTCCCACACTGGCCATGTACATGGCTGCTGTCAATGCATTGAGCCCGTTGTTGGAACAGATATTGGAAGAGGCTTTTTCTCTTCTTATGTGCTGTTCCCGGGTCGCAAGGGTCAACACAAATCCGGTTTCACCATTGGTGTCCACTGTTTTCCCGACAAGGCGGCCGGGAAGATCTCTCATGTGCTTGGCTGTACCAGCCAGCAGTCCGAGCCCGGGGCCGCCGAAGGATTTTGGAAGCCCTAAGCTCTGGCCCTCTCCTGCCACAATTTTTGCTCCGCATTGTCCGGGATTTTTCAACAGGCCGTATGCCATGGCTTCGGTAAAAGAAGCGATAAGCATGATTTTGTTATCATCAGCCGCCTGGCTGAAAGCCGGAAGGTCCTCAATGTTTCCGAAAAAATTTGGAGACTGGACAACCACGCCTGCGACATCTTCCATGGCTGAAAAAGCCTCGATGTCAGTCACTCCGTTCCGGGTGAAGGGGATCTGGACCATTTCGAACCCGGCCGGGTGGATGTAGGTCTTGATGATTTCACGGTGCCACGGGTGGACAAGTGAGGAAACTGCGATTTTATTTGATTTTTTACTTTTTCTCAAAGCGATCAGGCAGGCTTCTGCCAGGGCGGTCCCGCAATCATAATGGGAAGCCGTGGCGACATCCATTCCAAGCAGCTGACAGATCATGGTCTGGAATTCATAGATTCCCTGCAGTGTTCCCTGGCTGACTTCCGGCTGATACGGTGTGTAGGCTGTCGCGAATTCGGATCTTGAAACCAGGTACTGGATACTTGACGGAATAAAGTGATCATAACTGCCGGCACCCATGAAGCACCGGTAGCCCTTGCAGGCTATGTTCATGGATGCAAGGATTTCCATGTGAGTGTTGAGTTTCCATTCTGTCAGTGGTTTGGGCAAATCAAGTGGGTTTTTTGTTTTCAAGGATTCCGGAATGCTGTCAAACAGGCTGTCTATGGAGTCGTTGCCTGTTGCTTCAAGCATGGTGTCAATATCTTCTTGGGTGTGTGGAAGATAACGCATGATAATTATCCTTTCAGCATGGCAAGGTAAGCTTCTTTATCCATTAGGCTGTCAAGCTCTAAAGTGTCGGCGGGCTTGACCTCTATTATCCATCCGTCCTCGTAACAGGACTGGTTCACCAGTTCAGGTGCATCTTCAAGGGTTTCGTTGACAGCCACAATTTCGCCGGAAACCGGAATATACATGGATGATACCGCTTTTACGGATTCAACGCTGCCGAATTCATCTCCTTTTGAAAATGAATCCCCAACTTCCGGCATTTCAACAAAAACGATTTCACCCAGCTGGTCCTGGGCATAGTCGTTTACACCGATACGGACCACATCATTGTTCAGTTTTGCCCATTCATGGTCTTTGGTGTACTTGATGTCTTCGGGTAAATTGAGTTCGTTTAATTCTTTCATCTGTCATCTCCTTCACTGAGGGGTTGTATTATATAAAACTGGTTATTTTTTTTCTGGCGGTTCGATCCGGCCGGATATCCTGCAGGATCTTGACTGAAATGCTCCTTTTGCCTTCCTGTAATACAAGACCGGTGCCGTAATCAAGGGCCCTGTCAACCATGACAAATCCGCAGCTGATCCCCCTCGGCCTGAAATCTTCAGGCTTGTCAGGCGAGGCGATGCTCACTATTTTATTTTCATGCCATCCAATACCCATATCGGTCGTGCATGTCAGTACATGACCGATGTCGGTGCCTTTATCAGTCAGGACCCGGGTCTGATCACCCGTTCCCACCTTTCTAAGATTTTCTCCGGCAAATGGATAGACATGGCGGGCGCCGGCATGGGATTCAATGGCGGATTTCCCGATAAAATTCTTGGTAAAGCCTGATCCTGTCTCATCGTGGGGAAGGGCGAATTCCCAGGGATGGTTGACAAAGGGCCAGTTGCCTATATCCTGGTGGGACAATGGCAGGACCGCGCCTGTCCGCAAAGAATCCCTGGCACCCAAACCGCAGGGGGTTACATTGAAATCATTGCCGGCCTTTAGAATACTTTCCCATAAACCGGTAATTGCATTTGGTGCCGCGAATATCTCGAATCCAAATTCACCTGTATAGCCCGATCTGGAGAGAAGCACCGGAGTTCCGTCAAGAAGAAGGACCTGTGTGTGCTCGGGCAAGGGGTCTGTCCCGCCTTTGAATGAAAAATAGGGCATGCTTTCAAATACCTGGTCAGGATTTTTCAGTATCCGGCTCATGATTTTTGCCGAATCTTTCCCCTGGATATCCATTTTGGCAATTTTTCCGGACAGGTCTTCAATCTGGGCTGAATATGGTTTGTTGTGACTGGACAGGTGGCCGGCAATGGCACTTCCCATGCCGGCGTTGACACAGATCATAAAAACGGTATCTGAAAATTTATAGACTATTGCATCATCCAGGCAGAATCCTTGTTCGGATAAAAAAGCCCCGTAGACGCACCTGCCTGTTTTCAGACCTGCAATGTCCCGGGTAAAGCAGAACTGGAGAAGGTCAAAGGCATTGTCCCCCTTGACAAGGATGCAGGCCATGTGGCTGGTATCAAAAATTCCGGCAGATGTCAAAACCGCCAGGTGTTCATTCTTCACCCCGGTGTTATACCACAGGGGCATTTCATATCCGCCGAAATCCGCCATGTTGGCTCCGGCATTATGATGCCACTGGTTCAACGGCGTGGTTTTTAATGAGGATTCCATAATACTACACGTCCTTTTTTACAATCCGGTTAATATATATAAGGTACTTTCAGGTTGTACGATTTGTAGACAACAAAAGTTTCCACAGAAGCGATACCTGAAATTTTTGCAATTTCATCGGTGTAGAATTCAAGAAGACCGAATCCCCTTTTAAAAAGAACCAGGACGATCAGGTCATACCGGCCGGTGACGACAGTCACGGAAACTACACCTTTAAGTTTACTGATCTCTGCTCCTTTCTGGACGAGGTTCATTACCGACAGTTTGACGCCGATCAGAACCGTCCGGTGTCCGGGAAGTTTTTCAGGATCTACAAGCCCGCAGATTTCAAGCACTCCTTCTTCCTGGAGTTTGTTTACTCTTGCCCTTACGGTATTTTCAGTAATTTTCAGCCTTTCGGCAATTTTCCTGAATGATTTTTTACCGTTTCTCAATTCCCGCACAATATCAATATTGGTCTGATCGATTTTCATGAGTGCCTCTGTCGGAAAAGAAGTTGAGGAAGAAAAGCCACAGCTGTATATTTTTCTTGAAAAATACCTTACGATGATGCTAATGTCAAATAAAAATTAACAAAATTTATGAAAAATTAAATTTTTTTTAGCTAAATTAATGTAATTCAATTTTGAACCCGTTTTGCTTCGCAAGGCACAAGGAGTGAACTATGGCAGAGAACGTTGTTGTAATTGGCGGAGGTCCCGGAGGGTATGTGGCGGCTATCCGGGCGGCAGACCTGGGGGCATCGGTGGTCCTGGTCGAAAAGGAAAATCTGGGCGGAACATGCCTGAACTGGGGATGTATCCCTTCTAAAATCATGAAAAATTCGGCAGATCTTCTTTTGAAAACCAGAAAAGCCGGACCTCTTGGCATAAAAATCACCGGTGATATTCAGTTTGACATGGCTGCCCTGATGGAAAGAAAAAACAAGATTATCCGGAGCCAGAGAGGTGGAATCGATGCATTGCTCAAAAAGCGCGGGATTCAACTCGAAGAAGGTCATGGCATGATCAAGGCCCCGGGAAAAATACAGGTTGAAAAAAATGACAGCAGCCTGGTTGACCTGGATTATGACAGGCTCATCATCGCCTCCGGGACCTGTCCGCTGAATGTGCCGGATTTTCCTTTTGACCACAGCCATATCCTTTCAAGCAACGATATTCTTGAAATAAAATCAATACCCGAAGAAATCATGATCATAGGCGGCGGAGTGATCGGGTGCGAATTTGCATTTATTTTTTCCGCGCTCGGCTCTAAGGTAACGGTTATAGAGGCCATGTCACGCGTTTTACCGCTTCCTTCGGTTGATCATGACTGTTCAAAGCTTCTGCAGCGGGAAATGAAGAAAAACAAGATAAAAGTATTGACCGACACTGTTGTCACTATGGCCCATGTGACGGAAAATCGGGTGGATGTCACTCTGGAAGACTCGCCGTTTACAGACAATGATGCCCCTAAAAAGGCCGGACAACGTCAAATGTCAACTGAGAAGATGGCTGTCTGCATTGGCAGAACGCCACTTTCGTCAGCGCTCGGGCTTGACAGCATACCTGTCGAAACCGATGAAAAAGGCTGGATCAGGGTCGATGAATTTATGGAAACTTCCGCGCCCGGCGTGTATGCCATTGGCGACATCCTGGGGCCGTCAAAAGTCATGCTGGCCCACGTGGCCTCCCACGAAGGAATTGTGGCGGCTGAAAATGCCATGGGAATAAAGACAAAAATGCATTATGACGTTATTCCCAATGCCATTTTCACAATGCCTGAAATCGGTACGGTGGGCTTGAGTGAAGCAGAGGCCAGGAAAAAAGGCCTTGATATAGATACCCATACAGTGAATTTTCGTACTCTTGGAAAAGCGCAGGCCATTGACGAGATTGCCGGCGAGGCAAAGATGATTGTTGCAAGGCAGGACGGCAGGATACTGGGAGTCCACATGACAGGGCCGCATGCCACCGATCTTGTGGCCGAAGCTGCACTGGCAGTAAAGAATCAGCTGACCGCATCTGACGTGGCTTATACTATCCATGCCCATCCAACCCTGGCCGAGATCATGGGAGAAGTTGCCCTAAAGGCCGTGGGTTCTGCAATTCATGGATAAGGACAGTTAAAGAAAGTGACGATACAGCCGGTATTATGCCGGTATTTGTCCTGGATGATATCGGCTGTATCGCTTTTGTGTTTTTTCAGGCTCCCAGGTAGGCTTTTTTGACATCCGGGTTTTCAAGAAGGTCCTTTGCATTTCCTTCAAGTACCAGTTCGCCGTTTTCAATTACATAGCCTCGCTGGGCAAACTTGAGGGCCAGCCTGGCGTTTTGCTCCACCAGAAGAATCGTGGTGCCGGTTTTATTTATTTCCTTGAGGGCATCAAACATGTCCAGCATCAATAAAGGCGCCAGCCCCATGGAAGGTTCGTCAAGCAGCATTATCTGGTGGCCGCTCATGTAAGCCCTTCCCACGGCAAGCATCTGCTGTTCACCCCCGCTCAGGGTTCCTGCCAGCTGGTCCTTTCTCTCCTCAAGCCTGCCAAACAGGTCAAACACCCATTTGAGATCTTTTGTGATCTGGTCCTTGTCTTTTCGGGCAAAGCATGCCAGAGTCAGATTTTCCGTCACCGTCAGGTTGCCGAAAATCCTGCGTCCTTCAGGAACATGACAGATCCCGAGCTTTGACACAACTTTGTCGGCACTGTACTTCAAGATATTCTGGCCCTTGAATTCCAGTATCGATCCCGGTTCGGACGGTATCATCCTGGATATGGCCCTGAGGGTAGTGCTCTTGCCCGCGCCGTTGGCCCCGATAATGGTTACGATTTCACCTGTATCCACGGTAAAGCTGATGCCGTGCAATGCCTTGATATTGCCATAGGAGACTTTCAGATTTTCCACTTTTAGCTGCATCAGGTTAAATCCTCCTTTCCCAGGTAGGCTTCAATAACCTTGGGATTGTTCTGGATCTCTTCAGGCGGACCTTCTGCAATCACCTCGCCAAAGACCAGTGTCTGGATAAATTCACATAACTCCATTACAAATTTCATCCTGTGTTCAATCAGGAAAATGGCTACATTGAATTCCTTGTGGACCTTGCGTATGATCTGTATCATCCGGACCAGTTCATCCGGTGTCATGCCGGCGGTAGGTTCGTCCAGGAACAGGATTTTGGGATCAGTGGCCAGGGCCCTGGCCATTTCCACCCGGCGCTGTGCGCCATAAGGCAGGCTGGTCACGTTTTCCTCGGCATATTTTTTGATATCGAACAATTCCATAAGCCTGAAGGTATTTTCCCTGACACTGGCTTCCTGCCGGCGGCATGCCGGAGAGTTGAAAAACGCTCCGAGCAGACCGTAATCGAGCTGTGAATAATGGGCCATCTTGACATGGTCCATGACATTCATGTGCCTCCACAGAGCCAGGTTCTGGAACGTCCTGCCCAGGCCTTTTGCTGCAATCAGGTTGGTTTCGAGCCCGATGATATTTTCGCCGGCCAGGGTGATGGTTCCTTCAGTCGGAGTATGGACCCCTGTGATCAGGTTGAAAATGGTTGTCTTACCGGCACCGTTTGGGCCGATCAGTCCGATAATCTGGTGTGGATGAACCGTCAGGTTGTAATTGTATACCGCACGAAGTCCGCCGAAATAATGGGTCATCTTGTTCACGTTGAGCAATTCGGTCATGACTTAAGCTCCTTGTTCTTTTCTGTTTCTGGCGCTTAGAAGTTTTGCCGCGTTGATTTCCGTGAATGAAATCAATCCATATGGGCGGAAAATCATTACAAGAATCAAAATCAGCGGAATGATGATCCACTTGAAGAGTTCGAGCGGCCTTAACGCTTCTCCCAGGACGTTGATGCTTATAGCTCCTACGATGGACCCGACAATGGAATTGAGCCCGCCGAAATAGACCATGGCCAGAATTTCCGCCAGCCGGTTGATGCTGAACATGCCCGGGTTTATATAGCACAGGACATGCGCGAACAGGCCTCCTGCAATGCCTGCCCAGAATGCGCCGAACATAAAGGCCGTCATTTTGGTTTTGCGGGTCTGAACCGTCATGGACTCTGCGGCTGCCTCATCGTCCCTGACGGCATTCAGGGCCTTTCCGAGTATGGAGGTGACAAAATTGTGGATGATCCAGATGGCCAGAGATGTCCAGATGAATATAATATACAGGGGAGCGTAATCAGGCTGTCCTCCCATTCCACGGGCTCCGCCGATGGCGTTCAGGTTTTCGACCGCACTTTTGATTATGAACATGAAGGCAAGGGAGATAATTGCCAGGTAATCCCCACGCGTGCGAAAGGAGGGAATTGCCACCAGGAGCGATCCGATTGAAGCAGCAAATCCGCCCAGCACAAGTATGACAGGAAAAAGCCAGGGGCCGAGCCACAACGGGAGCAGGGCCTGACCGAATATTTTATCGTTGGTGAACAAAACCAGTGTCAAAACTGAGGAGACATATGCTCCAAGCGCCATGAACCCCGGATGGGAACATGAAAATTCACCCTGGTACCCGTTGATTACATTGATACTGACGGTCAGTATTATGGAGATCAGGGTCAACCTGACAACAAGTTCCCTGTAGTCATTGATTCCTGCCCAAAGATAAAGGATGCCGTAAAAGAACAGCAGGTGAAGGATAACCGATATCCACAGGGGCATTTTTTCCAGAAATGAAGCCAGCGGGTTGGTGAAAAAGGTGGTAACCCTGGCCACAAGCAGAACAGGAATCACGTAGACAACCAAATCATAAGCCAGGGCACCCGGGATCATCAATGGATCCTTGAGCATGATCAGGGCCCCGAACAGCACCGGTATTTTGGGCAGTCCAAGGTAATAGGAAATATAGTCATATCCCCACAGCACCTCTATATAGACAGCAACCAGCATTCCCAGCATCCATCCGACCATCGGAACGACAGCAAACATGGAATTGAATTTTCTTGCAATTTTCATGTAACTTTCCTGTTGTTATTCGGTTTGCATATTACAGTCTCAACTTCGTACTGTGCTCCATTCCAAAAAAACCGCGCGGTCTGAATGTCAGTATGACAAGCACAATGGAATACGCAATCAGATCCCGTAATGTGGAAGGAAAAATAATCGCCGAAAAGATTTCGATGAACCCGAGAAGATACCCGGCCATCGCAGCCCCCTTGATGGAGCCGCGTCCGCCAAGAATGGCGGCCACAAAGGCTTTCCATCCGATGATAACACCCATGTACGGATCAAGGATAGGGTAGGCCTGGCCGTAAAGTATGCCGGAAACCGATGCAAGCCCGGCTCCTATGGCAAAGGTCATCGGGGCGATGATGTTTATGGATACCCCCATCAGCGGAACGGCCAGAAAATCAAAAGACATTGCCCTCATTGCCATTCCCCACTTGGTCTTCTGGATAAAGGCCTGCAGGGCGATCATTAAAAGCAAAGAGACAAGGATGATCATTATTTTGACATTTGTAAAATAGAGCCCGCCGACATGATAGGTAACCGAATCCATCAGGGGAGGAAAGCTCAGCCGTTTGGCACCGAGCATGATCAGTATGGTGGTTTCAAAAATGATACCGATCATAAGACCCGTGATTGCGGCGGATGCGCGCGGGGCGGATCTTAAGGGCCTGTAGCCGGCAACTTCGACAAATACCCCTATCCATGATGCCAGAAACATTGTAATGACAATGGTGGCAAGAAAAATGGTCCATCCCGGCAGTATGGCGGCAAAAGCAGCTAAAAGCAGTGTGGCAATGGCAAATCCGATATAGGTGCCGACCATGAAAATGTCGCCATGGGCAAAATTGAACAGCATCAATACCCCGTAAACCATCGAGTATCCGATGGAAATCACGGCATAGAAGCTGCCTCTTTGAAGCGCGTTAATCAGGTTTTGAAGAAAATATGTAAACAGTTCTCCCAATGCTTCCATTCAAACACTCCTGTTTTTCATATAAGTGGATGGCTGCTGTCGGGTGACAGCAGCCATCATTTATCAATCAGGGCTGTTTTTAAAGGTCAATCAGGGGCAGCTTGATTTATAGAATTCAAATTCACCCTGGTCATTGATTCTTACAATAACAGCGCATTTGATTGGATCACCTTCCGGTGTAAATGTCATATTACCGGTAATACCCTCGAAATCCTTGATGCCGGCCAGGGCGGCCCGCACGGCTTCACGGTCCTTTTCGATACGGCCGCTGATTCCGCCGGAACTCTGGATGGCACGCTGAACAAGATTCATGGCATCCCAGGTCAATGCGGCAACATCGTCGGGTGTATATCCATAGGTTTCTTCGTAACGTTCAATAAACTCCTTGGTCTTTCCCGTCGCTCCCGCTGCGGCATAATGTGAAGAGAAAAACAGGCCGTAGCAGGCTTCTCCGCAAAGATCTACAGTTTCGGCAGACCCCCAGGAATCGGAACCCACAATGGGGCCGGTCCATCCAAGATCTTTTGCCTGCTGAACAATCAAGGGCACTTCATTGTAGTATTGCGGGGTGAACAGTACCTGTGCGCCGGATCTTACAATCTTGGTCAGCTGTGAGGAAAAATCGGTATCTTTGGTCGTAAAACTTTCATAGGCTACCACTGTTCCGGCGCCGTGCTTTTTCTCCCATGCTTCCTTGAATACCTCGGCAAGTCCTTTGGGATAGTCACTGGCTACATCATACAATACAGCGGCTTTTGTAAAACCGAACTCCTCGGTTATGAAGTTTACAACCACCGGTCCCTGGAAGGGATCGAGAAAGCACCCCCGGAATACATAGGGACGGTCCATGGTGGTATTGGGATTGGTGGACCAGGGGCTGATCATGACGGTTTTGTATTTGTTGGCCACTTCACCGGCCGGAACAGCCTGCTTGGAAGACTGGGGCCCTACAATAGCGAGAACGTCATCCTGGGTGATCATTTTCGTGTTGGCTTTTACCGCGGATTCAGCCTTGGATTCATTGTCTTCGATCACCAGTTCGACCTCGATTTTTTTACCGTCAACTTCGAGCCCGCCCATTTTTTCAATGTCTTCAAGCCACATCATGGCGGCGTACTTGGAGCCTTCACCGACTTTTGGAATATCTCCGGTCAGCGGTGCGTTGATACCGATACGAATGACGGTCTTACGCGCACAATAAGCACTGCTGGTAAACAACAATGCCATAACAAGGGTTGCAGCTAACAGACAAATTACTTTACGCATGGTGCCTCCTCTTTTTGTGTTGATGGATAAAGGCTTGGCCCGCCCGCCTTTAAAGTATCTGCAGGGAGGCCAAAATTTAAGTATTGGTTTTGTTATAGGCGAATTTATACACCCTGTAAAGCATTTAACGCAAATTGTCCTGACCGGGCTGCTGTCATGCTATTTGTCGGGTGGGCTGATTTGAAATTCAGTGATTTTGTATAAAAGGGTTTTATAGCTGATCTTTAAAATCCTGGCGGCCTTGGACCGGTTCCACCCGACTTTTTCCAGCACAAAAGATATAACCTCTTTTTCAACCCGGTCTGATGCCTTTTTTTTAATTTTTTTAAGGGAAATATCTTCAAACAGTTTTTCAGAACTGGTGGAAAGATCAACGAATTCAGCAATCAAAGAACGCCCGGTTCCCTGGTTTTGCCCCCTTGTGCTTTCCTGGCTGCCCGTTTCAATGTCGATTTCAGGCTCGTCATGGGGAAGTTCGGAAAAAATCTTTTCCCATGAGTCCAGTACCATCTGTTTTTTGATGCAGTTCTGAAGCTGGCGTATATTACCCGGCCATGGATAGTTGACAAGTTTTTCCATCATCTCGGCATCGGGTTTTTGTGAATGGTATGTGCCGTATTCAGACTGGTAGATTTTATAATAATACTCGATCAGGGGGGGGATATCCTCTTTGCGGCTGCGCAGCGGCGGAATGTCTATCTTGATGATATTCAACCTGTAAAACAGGTCTTCTCTGAAAAGTTTGTGCGCGATTCTTTTTTCAAGATCATGATTGGTGGCTGCAATAATCCAGGTGTCCGTCTTTAAATCGATGTCCGATCCAAGGGGTGAAAATTCACCGCTTTGAAGGACATGCAGCATTTTTGACTGCAGCGCCATGGGCATATCCCCGATTTCATCGAGGAACAGCACCCCTTTGTCAGCCATCTTGAATTTTCCTTGACGTTTGCGGTGGGCACCGGTGAAAGCCCCTTTTTCATATCCGAAAAGTTCGCTTTCCAGAAGGGTTTCCGGGAGGGCGGCACAGTTAATTTTAACAAAGCTCTGGGTTGATCTCGGTGAAGCGTCATAGAGGTTTTGCGCCACTACTTCTTTGCCGACCCCTGTTTCCCCGGTGATCAGAACGTTCAGGCAGGTGTTGGCGACATGACTTATAAGCTCTTTTATTTTCAGTATGGATTTGGATACGCCGATCAGGGGTGTGGGCATGGTTGACAAGATCTTATGTTGATGTAGTGTTTAACAGCCTGGACACGATTGTTTCAATTTTAAACAAATCAACGGGCTTGAACAAGACAATATCGGCTTCAGCTTCGGAGGCCAGTGCACCCGGTTTGTCGCCGTATCCGGTAATCGCTATGATTTTGAGGTCTGGAAACTCTTTTTTTACAATGGAAATCAGCCCGACACCACTGATGTTGGGCATCACCAGGTCGGTAATAAGGACATCGAAAACATGGGCCTTTTCGCGCATGAGCTTCAATGCTGCAAATCCGTCAACAGCAGTCTTTACCTCGTATCCCATTGAATTGAAAAATTCATAGAATGTTGACAAAATGTCTTCATTATCGTCAACTATCAGCAGTCTGGGTGAATCTGTCATTAATAACCTCTAAAAACAAAGCAAGAATATCACCTTTTACAATGCAAAAAACATGCAGGTGTCTTGTATATTGTGAGAAAAACAAAAATCAAAGGTAATGTCAACCTTATTTTAAGAAGGACACGGTAATATAGAAAATAAAAAACATTACAAAGAAAATTCCGGCAGCTTTACCGGTCTGCCTGTTTCTGACAGCGGCAAAAGCTAAAAGTGCGGTTATGAAAACCATAAATGGAAATTCAAACCAGTGAAGGCCGGGATCCACATGCATGGGGTTGAAAATGCCGACGATACCCATGACCATGCATATATTGAACAGGTTGCTTCCAACAACGTTGCCAAGAGTGATATCGCTTTCACCCCTGGAGGCCGCTACCGCAGATGTGGCAAGCTCAGGCAGCGAGGTTCCCAAAGCTACAATTGATATACCTATAAATGTCTGGGACAATCCCGCCTTGACTGCAAGCAGTATTGCGTTCTGGACAACCATGTCAGCGCCTTTGGCCAGCAGCAGGATCCCTGCAAGGACCATAATCCCGTATTTGGTCATGGTGCGCCGGTTGCGGGGAAGGTTTGCTTTTGCCGGCCCTTTTTCCCTTGAGTTGAAAATACCGTATACAAGGTAGGAGACCAGGAGTAAAAGCAGTATAATTCCGTCAACAAGGCCGATCAGGTTGTCGATGCACAGAAGCCAGAACAAAATGGTGATGATGATAAGGCAGGGGATATCGAATCTTATCAGGGATGCGTGTACCTTTACAGGCTTGATAATGGAGCTGATTCCCAGGACAAGGGCGATGTTGATCACATTGCTGCCAAGGATGTTGCCCAGTGAAATTCCGCTGGATCCCTTGACCGCCGCAACCAGGCTGACAAGAAGTTCTGGAGCCGATGTAGCCAGTGATACGACCGTCAATCCAACAATTACAGGTTTTACAGCCAGAAGAAGGGCGGTTGATGCGGCACCGGTAACGAGCAGTTCAGAGCCGAAATAGAGAAGGACAAGTCCCAGGCAAAGTATCAGGATTTGGACAATCATTTTTTAGGTACCGCGCTTGCCATAATAAAAAATTAATATTATAAGGCGTGCATGATATAGGAGGCATGATTAATTATCAAATGATTTTTTCAAGGAACCCCTGATGAAAAAAAGCATAATCAAGAGTACGGGAATGGCAATCCCCTCGAGGCTCGTTACAAACAACGATCTTGTGGCAATGATGGATACCTCTGATGAATGGATCCGCCAGCGCACCGGTATTGAACAGCGCTACTGGGTACCTGAAAACACGGAAATGGGAGCGGCAGATCTTGGATACGATGCCGCTGTAATGGCCCTTGAGAAAGCCGGGTGGACGGCTGACGACCTGGATTTCATATTTTTTGCCACCCTGAGCCCGGACATAATGTTCCCGGGATCCGGGTGTCTGCTCCAGGCCAAACTGGGATTGAACAGCACCCCTACACTTGATATCCGCCAGCAGTGTACCGGCTTTTTATACGGCCTGGCCACTGCGGATGCCTATATCAAGTCCGGTATGGCGCAAAAAATCCTGCTGGTCGGAGGGGAAGTCCACAGCACAGGTCTAGATAAAACCACCCGGGGCCGTGACGTTACGGTTCTGTTCGGAGACGGGGCAGCAGCAGTCTGCATCGAAGGAAAGGAAACCAGCGACAAGGTCGGTATTGTCGGATCATCCCTGCACACGGACGGCAACCTTGCGTACGCACTGATGACAGAACTTCCGGCTTCACGCCTGCCCGAGCGCCATCCCCATGATATCCCTATCGATGATCCAAGATATTACCCGGTCATGGACGGACCTGCCATTTTCAAAAAAGCGGTGCGGCTTTTGCCCAAGGTCACAAAGGAAGTTCTTGAAAAAACAGGAATTTCTCTGGATGAAGTCGATCTTGTCATCCCCCACCAGGCAAATATGAGAATCAACCAGGCCTATGGGGAATTCATGAAGCTGCCGCCTGAAAAGATTTTCCACAATATACAGACCTATGGCAATACCACTGCAGCCAGTATTCCGCTTGCAATGAACGAGGCCTGGGAAAAGGGACTTATCGGCAGCCCCGGTGATACGGTCCTGTTTATCGGCCTCGGTGCCGGCCTTACATGGGGCGCGGTTCTCTACCGCTTTGACTGAAGCTCTCCTTTGAACAGTGTGTCTATATAGAACCGGGTGGAAGGATCCGCTGTTTCATCAGCCAAAGCCTTTTCATCCATGTTTTTAGCGGCCATTAAAGACCTGATCCCGTCGGCTGTTTTTTTCCCGAGTTCGACCCCGAACTGGTCAAAGGGGTTGATGTTGAGCAGAAAACCCTCGAAAACGGTCCTGGCCTCGTAATATGACAGCAGCATCCCGATGCTTTCAGGTGACAGGTCATTGATCACAAGGGTGGATGACGGCCGGTTGCCTGGGAAGAATCTGTGGACGTTGTCGTTGTCTCTGCCTGTGGCCAGCGCCCTTGCCTGGGCAATCATGTTTGCCCACAGTTCCTGGTGATTGGTCACTCCCTTGCTCAGAATTCCGGTGCTCAGAACTCCGGGATTATTATATGCAGGCCTGACGGCACCGATGAATTCAATGGGAAACGGCATCCCCTGGTGCGCAAGCTGGAAAAAAGAATGCTGGGCATTGGTACCGGGTTCACCAAAAATTATGCTCCCTGTTGGATATTGAACAAGGCGGCCTGACAGGTCGGCCTGTTTTCCAAGGCTTTCCATGTAAAGCTGCTGCACGTGGGCGCTGAGACTTGACAGGGCGCTGGAGTAGGGGATGACAGCCTGGGCCCTGTAGTCCAGAAAATGTATGTTCCAGAGGCTGATCAGCGCTGAAGTCAAGGGAATGTTTTTTTCCGGCGGCGTGTCGCAGGCATGCTGGTCCATGGCATGGCACCCTTTTAAAAATTTTTCAAACACCTCATATCCAAAACAAAGACTCAAGGGAACACCGCCAACCGCAGAGGTCACTGAATACCTGCCCCCGATGTAATCGAACATGTGAAACGACTTCAGTACATCTCCGGTTCCGCTTTCCCCGGGACTGCCCTCGGCCGTGATCGTGACAATGTGCCGGGCTGGATCGAGAGATTCGGCATGCAGGAACTCGAGTACCTGGTTCAGGTTGGCAAGGGTTTCAGTGGTGGTATAGGATTTTGAAACAATGATCCAAAGCGTGGTGTCCGGACAAACTGCACGTACAATGCCGTTGAAGTTGTCGATGTCCACGTTGGACAAAAAATGCAGTTTTCTGTTCATACGGCATCCGGCCTTCATGGCCTGGTATGCAAACTGACACCCCAGGTAGGACCCGCCGATACCCACAACGACAACATCGGTAAACGCCCTGCCGGTACCTGATACGATTTCTTTGCCGTCCAGGGCCCGGACAAATGCCTGAATGTCCCGGTTGACCTTCATCACATCTGCATTTGATCCGTCTCTTGTGCTTGTATGCCAGGCAGCACGGCCTTCCGTAACATTGACGACATCACCTTTGCACATGGAATTGAACCGGTCGAGGACCCGGGTTTGATGCGCGAGCTTGAAAAGTGTTTCACAAACCGGCAGATCCAGCCTTTGTTTGGAATAATCAAAATTGAGACCCGGGGTGTGAAGACGAAAACTGTCAAACCTGCCGGGTTGATCTATCAGGTGCCGCAGGTGATTTTTTTCAAGTTTCATGCGGTCGGCATGTGATGAAAGCTCTTTGTATTCATTCAATTTTAGAAGATCGAAATCCATCATGGTGTCTCCTTTTTATCCTTTATACATATGCAACCATACGCAAATCAGGCAGGCAGGTCAAGAGATCGATAATTAGTTCCATACAGCAGCGGTGGCCTTATTCCGGTGGCACCCTGTGCCAGGCCCAAAGAAAAAAAGGGGGCATCATCCGGCCATCGCCTGAACCGCAACAACTCGCTGGCGCTCAAACAGGTTGCGGTTCCGAGCCGGCGCCGGCCGGATAATGCAAATTCCCCTTTTTTTCCAAAGGTCCTGTCACAGGCCACCACCGGAACACGACCTGCCCTGTTATACGAAGTTGATAATACACGGATTGATAAGATAAAAAATAATGCTTAGAGAATTATTTGCTGTTTTGATTTTAATATATTATTAATTTATCAAGATGTTATAAATACTAAAAAATCCTTGATAATTAATTTATATCTCAATATGAGAATAATTTAAAAGTATAAAGGTAAATTTTTCTG
>CAYNHL010000050.1:0-23776 GCA_964397015.1 uncultured Desulfobacterales bacterium
GACCCTTTTTTTGTTTATCGTCATTGGATTGGGGTTTTTTGATACATGGTTCAATTTCAGAAAACTGGATACCCCCGGGGATTCACCCAAATAAACATTGCCTGACAGGGGCATGCCCATATTTTTGGAGGTTAAAATAAAATGAAAGTCATCTTGAAAGAAACCATTGACACTCTTGGCATTGTCGGCTCGGAATGCAAAGTGGCACCTGGTTACGCGCGCAATTACCTGCTGCCCCAGGGAAAAGCCATCCCTGCGACAAAGCAGAATCGAAAACTCATGGAACAGGCCAGGGCCAAGCTGGAGCTCCAGATTGCCAAGGAGCGGAAGATCGCTGAAGAAATGTCTGAAAAAATCAAGCAGGTGGTCTGCACCGTCCGGGCCAAGGTCCACGAGGAAGGCCGCCTTTACGGATCGGTCACCACCCATGATATCAAGACGGCAATGAACGCCCAGAATATCGAAGTGGAACGGCGCGCGATCCTGCTTGCCGAACCCATCAAGGAAATAGGTGAATACAAGGTGCCCATCCGGCTGTACAGGGATGTGGAACCTGAAATTACCGTGAACGTCCTGCCTGAAGAAAAAGAATAAACAGGTAAACTTATGCCGGCCGGAAAATATGTTCCGGCCGGCTGTAATAAAAAAGCGTACTAAACAGAAAGCTGTGAGTTGATGGCGGAAAAAAAAAAGAAGGTAACCACGGATCCGCTGCTGGAGAAAACACCTCCCCAGGACATGGATGCCGAAGCATCCATACTGAGCGCCATTTTTATCAACAACAGCACCCTTCTGGATATTGTAGAAATTCTGTCGGACTCTGATTTTTACAAAGGCGCGCACCAGAAGATATTCCGGGTCATCCTCGAGCTGTTCAACAGTGATCAGCCGGCTGATCTCGTGACTGTTGCCAATCGCCTCAAGGAAAAAGAAGAACTCGAATCCATAGGGGGAGCAGCCTACCTGGCATCCATTGCCGATTCCGCACCCGTTGCCCTTAACGCTGTTCATTATGCCCGCATAATCAAGGGAAAGGCTTCACTGCGGTCCCTGATCAATACATCGGCGGCAATTATCGACCGGTGCCTGAAAGACAAGGGTGATTTCGAGGAAATTATTGATTATGCAGAAAACGCTGTTTTCAATATAGCAGGGCTTAAAACCGGCAGCAGTTTTTCAAGCCTGGGTGATCTGATCAACCTCAATATAGACAAACTCGAAGAGCAGCAGGGGAAAGCAGGCGGACTTCTCGGGCTTTCCACGGGGTATGTGCGTTTGAATGCCATTACATCCGGACTGCAGAACTCCGATCTCATCATTTTAGCCGCCAGGCCAAGCATGGGTAAAACGGCCTTTGCCCTCAATATCGCCCGTAACGTGGCATTCGAAGAAAACAAACCGGTGGCTGTTTTTTCACTTGAAATGTCCAATGAACAGCTTTCCATGCGGCTTTTGACCTCCGAGGCCCGGATTGATTCCAACCGCCTTCGAAGCGGCTTTATCAGTCCCGAAGACTGGAAGAATGCCACGGATGCTGCCGGGGTCCTCAACGAACTGCCGATTTTCATTGACGACACTCCGAGTATCTCTGCAATGGAGATCCGTGCCAAAGCACGCCGGCTCAAGAAAGAAAAAGACCTGGGGCTGATCATAATCGATTATCTCCAGCTGATGAGGCCTCCTTTTAAATCAGAACGAAGGGACCTGGAAATAGCGGAAATTTCCAAAACACTCAAAGCCCTGGCCAAAGAGCTTAATATCCCGGTTATGGCATTGTCACAGCTCAACCGGATGCTCGAGCAGCGTTCCGACAAGCGCCCGATGCTGTCGGATCTGCGTGAATCAGGGGCCCTTGAACAGGATGCGGATATCGTGGCTTTTATCTACCGGGACGAGGTATATAATAAGGAAGAAGACAATCCCAACAGGGGAAAGGCTGAAATCATCGTGGCAAAAAACCGGAACGGTGCTGTAGGTAAGGTCTCCATGCATTTTCTGGAATCCTATACACGGTTTGAGGAACTGGCCATGGGCGCATATCAGGAACTTGAATGAAAAAAAACGCCACCGGGAACCTGGCAGGGCTGAGGCCTGCCCAGATAAGGCAGATTGAGCAGTTATACGATTTTGCCACCCCGCCCGAAGAGCTGCTGACAAGTGAACAGGGTGAATACCTGGCCGGTGTGTCCCATGACATCCGTCGCCAGATCGGCCTGTTGATCGACCGTAACGGCAGGACACTTCATGTCATCGTGGGCGACGCCCACGGTATAATGATTCCGGTGACACCCAACCACATGGCTATTCCGGGCCGGCTCAAGGGACTGCGGTGTGTACACACACATTTGAAAGACGAACCGCTGACCAAAGATGACCTTACGGACCTTGCCCTTTTGCGCCTGGATTTCATGGCTGCACTGACCGTGACGGATGACGGAGATCCCGGGCTTGTGTACGCCGGACATATACTTGTGGATGAACACGGATTGCCCTACGAGGTGCTGCCGCCCTTCAGCATTCATGATACGCGGATTGACTGTGTTCCGAGGATCTTATCCCTTGAATCGGAGTTATCCAGGAAAAATTCCCTTTACCGGGCACATACGGGAAAGGAAACAGCTTTTCTTATCAGCGCCACAACGCAGGATGCAGCTGCAGCCGGAGCATCGCTGGATGAATTGACGGAATTATGCAGAACAAGCGGTATAAAGGTTATCGGCAGCGCAATCCAGCGCCGGCAAAAAATCGATTCAAAGTTTGTAGTGGGAAAAGGCAAACTGTCGGATCTGACCATTACCGCCATTCAGAAATATGCCACCATGCTGATTTTTGACCGGGAACTGACCCCGTCACAGCTGCGCTCCATAACGGATTTCGTCGAAATGAAGGTGATTGACAGAACCCAGTTGATTCTCGATATCTTTGCCAAGCAGGCCAGGTCCAGGGAGGGCAAGCTCCAGGTTGAGCTGGCCCAGATGGAATACCTGCTGCCGCGTTTGATAACCAAGAATACCGCCATGTCCAGGCTGACAGGCGGCATAGGCGGCAGGGGACCGGGAGAAACCAAGCTCGAGATCAACCGGCGGCGTGTCCGCGACCGGATTACCCGGCTGAAAAAGGAAATTGCCAAAATCCGAAAACAGCGCCGCCAGCAGAAAGCCAGGCGAAAACGAAACGCTCTGCCCGTAATTTCAATTGTGGGGTATACCAACGCAGGTAAATCAACGCTTTTGAACACGCTGACAAAGAGCGATATCACAGCGGCCAACCGGTTGTTTGCAACGCTGGATCCATCGTCAAGACGGTTGAGGTTTCCCCGTGATACCGAGGTCATCATAACTGATACTGTGGGTTTTATCCAGAACCTTCCGAACGCATTGATGGAGGCTTTTCATGCCACCCTCGATGAACTCAAGGATGCAGATATCATCCTTCACGTGGTGGATATCAGCAATCCGCGTTACCGGCAGCAGATGGAGGCAGTGGACCAAATCCTCGAAACCCTGAAGCTCGATTCTATTCCCACTGTATATGTTTTTAATAAAATTGACCGTATAAATCACAGTTCATTTGATGACAAGTGGCTGTTAAAAAAGGAAATTTGTATTGCCGCCACCGACACTCAGACCTTGGGGCCCCTGGTGGAAAGACTTGAATATATGGCAAAGAGTTACTATAATTAAGATTATGACATATATGCAGAAAAATTTAAGAAATCAAACCGATCAATCAGGATCATTATGATAATAAAGCAACTTGACGAAATCATCGAAACACATCAGGGCAGACAGGACTCCATCGACATGCCGGAGTGTTTCGGAGAATACCATAAAAAAAACAAGCTATGTATCAAGTATTGTGCCGTAGCAATGAAATGCTGCATCCAGAAAAGCAAAAATCCCAACATGGACATACTCGAAAGGCTGCTGATCCAGAATCACTATGCGGCAAAACTGCATTGATGCGGCTTAAAAAAATATCTTTCCCGGGTTGAGGATATTACCGGGGTCAAAAACCGCTTTGATCCCTTTCATGATTTCAAGCCCGGTCTCGTCTATCTCCCATGGAAGATAGCGTTTTTTGTTCAGGCCGACACCATGTTCTCCCGTAATGGTACCCCCTAGCGCCAGTGTTTTTTCAAACAGTGCATCCACAGCTTTTTTCGCTTTTTCAGCCTGGCCGGCACTGGATTTGTCATACATGATATTGCAGTGGATATTGCCGTCCCCGGCGTGCCCGAAACCGACAACGGTCAGTCCGGTCTGCTGTCTGAGAGTTTCCAGGAAATGAATCATTTCCGGGATACGGTTGATGGGCACTACGATGTCTTCGTTTATTTTGGTGTTTGCAATGTTGAACAGAACCGGTGAAAGGGCCTTGCGGCCTTTCCACAGCGATTGTGCCATTTTTGCCGATGTCGCTTCAATTATCCGGCTATCTTCCATGGTGCTGCAGTAGGCAATGATTTTGTCACAGTCTTTTTTAACTGTATCCGCATTGCCGTCCAACTCTATGATCAAAAGAGCCTTGACATTTTTGGGTACCTCGAATCCGAAATAGTTTCTGACAAGATCTATGGCTGCTTCATCCATGAATTCCACGCATCTTGGAACAACCGACTGCCGCATTATCCCGGTAACGGCCCCGGCCGCTGTTTCAATCCGGTCAAACAGAACCGCTATGGTCTTGACACGTTCCGGCTTAGGCAAAAGTCTCAAGGTTACCAGGGTGACAATGGCCAGGGTTCCCTCAGACCCGGTAAGCAGGCGGGTCAAATCATACCCTGCCACCCCTTTTGCCGTATCGACACCTGTCGTGATGATTTTTCCGTCCGGCAGCACGGCCCGCAATCCCAGGACATAATCCCTGGTGACACCGTATTTGACGGCCCTGGGACCGCCGGCGCATTCACCTATGTTCCCGCCGATGGTGCAGACCGACGAGCTGGCCGGGTCCGGCGGATAAAAAAGCCCTATACTTTCTACCGCCTGGTGGATGTCACTTGTCACCACGCCGGGTTCCACCCGGATAAATAAATTGTCCCTGTCAATGTGGACAATCCGGTTCATCCTGTTCATGGCCATGACAATCCCCCCCATGACCGGAACGGCACCGCCGGTCATGCCGGAACCCGCCCCCCGGGGTGTTACACACACTTTTTCCCGGTGGGCCAGCGCCATGATGCGGCTGACCTGTTCTTCGTTTTCAGGGAAAACAACTGCATCGGGCATATGGGATTCACCCGTGGCATCAAATGAATAGCACAAGAGATCTTCGGGTGCCCGCTTGACATGGGCCGGCCCGACAATGGACTGGATCGAAAGGAAAACCGAATCCAGAAGCGGCATTTTAAAGCCTGCCGGACTCGATTTTCTGTGACAGGTAGGTTACCTGTTCATACAACCGGCCCTTTAGCTTTAATTCTTTTTCAATGGAATTGATGGCGTAAATTGCGGTGGCATGATACCGGTTGAAGCTTTTGCCGATATGTTTCAAGGGCTGGTCTGTATATTTTCTGGACAGGAATATGGCCATCTGCCTGGGTTTGACAATTCGCTGTTTTCTGGACGCGGATATGATTTCCTTTTCAGAAATGGCAAATTCTTTGCAGACAAGTTTCTTGATACCCTCGATCGTGATGATGTTGTTTTTCAGATAAAAATTTTCAAGTACACTGCGGGCCAGGTTGATATCGATTTTCTCACCGAGCAGGTTTGCTTTTGCCGCCACCCCGTTCAACCCGCTTTCCAGCTGTCTGACGTCTTCACACAGTTCCTGGGCCAGGTATTCAAAAACTTCCCCTGGAATCTGGTATCCGCATCCCCTGGATTTTTTTTTCAATATCCTGACCCTTGTATTGAAGCCCGGACGTTCAATCCGGGTGATCAATCCCGATTTCATGCGGGATTTCAGCTGGTCATCCATTTTGGGGATTTCGTCTGGCAGCAGGCATCCGGAAAAAATAATTTTCTTGTCGGCATCGAGAAGGTAGTCCAGGGTGACAGCCAGTTCTTTCTGGGTGGCATCCTTGCCGGAAAGAAAGTGGATATCCTCGATGATCAGCACATCACACTTTTTCCGGTATTTTTCCTTGAAATGGTCGATCTTGTTGTTTCTCAGAGAATAAATCATTTCATTGGTAAAATCTTCTGCAGTGACATAATAGACAAAGTCAGAGTATCCCCTTGAAATGATGTGGCGGCCTGCTGCCTGGGAAAGGTGACTTTTACCAAGGCCGGTTTTTGATAAAAGATACAGGATGCTTTGTCCGGCAAAATGGCCCTGGGCCAGTGAAAGTGAGGCTGAATAGGCAAAACTGGAATTGTCTCCCACCACAAAGTCATCAAAGGTGAAACCTTTTTTAAACATCCTGCCGTTGTTGAACGGCACATCCAGTCCCGGAAGCTTGAGCTGCCGGCCGGGACCGATATTTGTGCCGACCGGCAGGGCCGGCAGTGATCCGGGTTTTGGAGACAAGGAGGGCTGCTTGTCCGGTATGGTACGTTCAGGTGAGCCCACTTCCAGCTGGATCTGGATCTGGTCCTGCCCAAGCCTGGAAAAAGCCTTTTGGAAAATGGACAGGTAATTGTCCTTGAGCCTTTTGGCGGAAAAGGCATTGGGGCTGGAGAGCACAACAAGATTGTCGCCCGCGTCTAAAAATGAAACCGGTTCGATCCACATGCGGTACATGTGTTCGGGAACATCATCCTTAATGGTTTGTTTGACTTGGTTCCAGAGAGTTTTCATGGTGTTAGATCATTCTGCCTTTTTTTTGTAAAGAGTGTCCTATAAAAAACTGGAGTTTATTGTAATTTTTGGCAATTACAATTTAAGCCCAACAAAAATCATCTGACGTGCAAAATTTTTATTTCAATTCTATCGAGGGGTCAAACCGGATGAGACGGGTTAGATTTAGGTTAGCATCCTGGCATGATACATATTGTAATATGTTGATTTTATTGTATAAATTTTGTGAAACATTGCTAAAATCTTTAAATTACAACCATTTTCCGCTTTGGTGCGATTTATGTATGATTTGTTGGGTTTTCGAGCGGCAGACAATTGTGTCTCAAAATAAAAGCTCTGTTTTTCTGTCTTTTTCATTGATTTTCATTGATTTTTAAAGTTTATAACTTTTTTTTCATATGTCCGATATTGTCAATGGTTTCACATGATAAACGGGGTCAGGCTTGGCTTATTGGCTTATTGTCGGAAACTGTTTCCTGCCAGGGGCCAAAAACGCAATATTGCCCTGGCCACTCTTATTGGGTTTACTATTTGGTGTTTCAATAGTATATTGTCGGGTCGGGTTTTAAAACATCGACCACCTGTATTAACTGTCAGAATCAATATCAGCTGCTTTAAAAGCTGCTTAACGGACCTGCTGAAAATGAAAGAATCCTTTCCATTGCCGATTGTCGGGATCACCATGGGAGATCCCGTGGGTATTGGCCCTGAAATTATAATCAAGGCGCTGTGTGATTCCGCGCTGTACAGATTGTGCCGCCCCCTGGTGATAGGTGATATCACGGCCCTTGAAACGGCCGCCGGCATCCTTGGACGTTCCATAAAATTCAATGTTATCAATACCCCTGAAGCCGCAGGATTCAAACAGGGAACTCCGGACGTAATGGCCGGGTCCGCCCTGGAAAAAAAGCTGCTTGTGCCCGGGGGCCCGTCATCGGAAACGGGCAGGGCCATGCTGCGGTATATCGATACCGGCGTGGATCTTGCCATGGAGCAAAGAATCGACGCGCTGGTCACAGGTCCCATTACCAAGACTGCCATGAAGATGGCAGGGTCGGCCTTCAGCGGTCACACAGAGTTGATTGCGTCAAGGACCGGGGCGAAGTCCCATGCCATGATGCTGGCAGGAGACCGCCTCAAAGTGATCCTGGTCACCATACACATTCCTTTGAATTCTGTACCTATACAGCTGAATACACCAAAAGTCCTGGAGACAATCCGAATTGCCGACCATGCCTTGAAACAGCGGTTTGGTGTCAAGTCCCCGCGGATAGCCGTGGCCGGGCTCAATCCCCACGCGGGTGAATCAGGGCTGTTTGGTTCCGAGGAGGAAGAAATCATTGCACCGGCTGTAAGCCGGGCCCGTGCGCTCGATATCGATGCAACAGGGCCGCTGCCGCCGGACACGGTTTTTTTTGCCGCTGTAAACGAGAAGAAATTTGATGCCGTGGTCTGCATGTATCATGACCAGGGACTGATTCCGTTCAAGCTCATTCATTTCAAGGACGGTGTCAATACCACTTTGGGTCTGCCGATTATCCGGACATCGGTGGATCACGGCACAGCCTATGATATTGCCTTTCAGGGCATTGCCGATCATTCAAGCCTGATGGCCGCCATCCGGATGGCCGCTTTCCAGGCAGCCTGTAAAGAAGCCGCTTCATGAAAAAAGATTTGATTGTGATTAAAGGTGCGCGGGAGCATAACCTTAAAAATATTGATGTCGAGATTCCCAGAAACAGCTTGACCATTGTCACCGGCCTTTCCGGTTCAGGAAAGTCCACCCTGGCTTTCGATACCCTGTATGCCGAAGGCCAGAGGCGGTATGTGGAGTCATTGTCCACATATGCAAGGCAGTTTCTCGGACAGATGAACAAACCGGATGTGGACCAGATAACAGGATTGTCCCCGGCCATATCCATTGAACAGAAGACAGCCAGCCACAACCCGAGGTCCACGGTAGGCACGGTTACGGAGATTTACGATTACCTTAGGCTGTTATATGCCAGGATTGGCCGGCCGCACTGTCATGTCTGCGGCAGGCCGATTTCGTCCATGTCAATTGACCAGATCGTTGACCGTATAAAGTCGCTTGATCAAAAAACCAGGATTCTTGTATTGTCTCCTCTGGTGGTCAACCAGAAGGGTACCCATGAGCGCTTGTTCGCGCGGTTGAAAAAAGATGGGTTTGCAAGGATCCGTGTCAACCGTAAAGTTTTCACCACCGATGCACTGCCCCGGCTGGATAAAAACAAGAAACACCGGGTGGAGGCTGTGGTGGATCGACTGGTGATCAAGGAAGGCATTGAAAAAAGGCTTTCTGATTCACTTGAGCTGGCCTTGGGGCTGTCTGAAGGGGTCGTCACCATTCTGGACATGGATACGGAAAAAGAGACACTGTTCAGTGAAAAAGCTTCCTGTGTAAGTTGTGGTATCAGTTATCCCGAGTTCACCCCGGCCAGCTTTTCCTTTAATTCACCACAGGGCGCATGCCCCGGGTGTGACGGTTTAGGGTCGGTAACCCGGTTTGATCCGGACCTGGTTGTGCCTGATCCGTCACTGTCTTTGCGGGAGGGGGCCATCCTTCCCTGGGCAGGAAGGGACTCGGTTCAGTTCATGGAATTTCTTGACGCACTGACCGCCCATTACAGCCAGAATATCTATACCCCGTTCAACCAGTTGAGCGAAACATTTCAAAATGTACTGCTGTACGGCTCGAAAAAAGAAAAGGTGGAATTCTACCTTGAGCGTGTCGGCAAAAAAGTGACCTACAGGCGTAAATTTGAAGGGGTGATCCCCAATCTGGAGCGGCGGTACCATGAAACCAATTCCTCCTACATGAGGGAAGAAATCAAAAGGTACATGAATTTCAAAACCTGTACCGCCTGTAACGGGACCCGCCTGAACCCTGCATCCGGCGCAGTGCGGGTGGCGGATAAAACCATATGGGAACTGACCATGCTGTCGGTACAGCAGGCCATGGAGTTTGTTGGATCACTTTTCCTGGAAGGCAAGGACCGTGTGGTGGCTGCCGGTATTATCAAGGAGCTCGAAGAGCGGCTTGGATTTCTGGACAACGTGGGTCTTGAATACCTGACCCTGGATCGCTCGGCCGCTACCCTGTCGGGAGGTGAGAGCCAGAGGATACGGCTGGCCACCCAGATAGGCTCCAAGCTTACCGGGGTGCTCTATGTACTCGATGAACCCTCCATCGGTCTTCACCAGAGGGACAATGCCCGACTGCTGCATACATTGATGAACTTGAGAAACCTTGGAAATACGGTTCTGGTGGTGGAACACGATGAAGAAACCATACGGGCGGCTGACCATTTGATTGATATCGGGCCGGGAGCCGGTGTTCATGGCGGCCAGGTGGTTTTTTCAGGTACTCCGGGCCAGATAGAAAATTGTGCTGAATCCCTGACAGGCCAGTACCTGTCCGGGAAAAGATCGATTCCGGTTCCGGGTGGGCGCAGGAAGGGCAACGGGAAGCAGGTTACCATTTTCCAGGCTGCATCCAACAACCTCAAGAATATCGATGTATCCTTCCCGCTTGGATGCTTTGTCTGTGTCACCGGTGTATCCGGGTCCGGTAAATCCACATTGGTCCTGACCACCTTGTACAACATCCTGGCCAACCGCCTGTACAGGTCAAGAAAGCAGGAGGGCATCCATTCCTCTGTCACCGGGATCGAACACCTGGACAAGGTGATTCATATCGACCAGTCGCCCATTGGAAGAACACCCAGGAGCAATCCCGGCACCTATACCCAGGTATTTACCCATATAAGGGAACTTTTTGCCAGAACACCCGAATCCAGGGCCAGGGGCTACAAGCCCGGCCGGTTCAGTTTCAATGTCAAGGGCGGCCGGTGTGAAGCCTGCAAAGGAGACGGGATCATAAAAATCGAGATGCATTTTCTGCCGGATGTATACGTGGCCTGTGATGTCTGCAAAGGCATGCGGTACAACAGGGAAACCCTTGATATCCGTTACAAGGACAAAAATATCGCCCAGGTCCTGGATATGACCATAAACCAGGCCATGGCTTTTTTCGAGAATATTTCAGCCATCCGCTCAAAGATCCAGACCCTGGTCGATGTGGGGCTCGGTTATCTCAAACTGGGCCAGGCCGCCACCACTCTGTCCGGCGGTGAAGCCCAGCGTATCAAGCTGGCCAGGGAATTGAGCAAGCGGAGTACCGGCAAGACCATTTATATCCTGGATGAACCCACCACCGGGCTTCATGCAGAAGATATCAACAAGCTGCTTACCGTATTGAACCAGCTCGTGGAAGGGAAAAACACCGTTGTGGTGATTGAGCATAACCTGGATGTCATCAAATACGCGGACCATGTCATCGACCTTGGCCCCGAAGGCGGGGACAGGGGAGGGTGTATCGTTGCTACCGGGACGCCGGAAGCCATCACCGGTATCAGCAAATCCTATACCGGGTTTTACCTTAAAAAAATACTGTCACAGGACTAATCCTGTTCAATTTGACAGATATCCGAGTCACATGGACAGGCATCATCCACTTCACAGGCGTGAACGATCTTATGCGCGAGTGCAGCTGTTTTATCCGGTATCGGGACAAAGCCCGCGACTTCGGCGGCTTCGGTAAGCCAGGGCAGGGTGGGCAGATGTTCGAGTCCGGTATCGAGCACTTTTCCGGTTGCACCATCGATGATTTCCGCGGTTTCACCGTTGGTCATGACAGCTATGGGAACCTGGTAGGGGGCCATACTCCTTGAAAGGGCAATGCAGGTCTGGCGGCGGGTGACAATGGAACCGGGGCTGTACTTGATGAGCATGGCGATTTTATCCCGGATAAACACGAGAAAATCAATCTTTATCCGGGATTTTTTAGCACCTACGTCTACGACATGGTCAACGCTTTTTTTTATTTGAGATGCCTTGAATCCGCATGTTTCAACCAGGAGTTTCGCGATTTTCTGGCGGTAGCGTTCGTCATGGGTATCAGCCACGGGCCGGCCGGTCAGGTAATCGGTCATTTCTCCTAAAACCAGGTGATGGGTATTATGTTCCAGGGTCATTTTTTCCCCTTTGCCGGTGATTCAGGTTGCTTTTTTGTGTGCCTGAAAATAAGATAGGCACGATTTTATGATAATAAACCCCAGGGATTTGGAAAATACAATGGAAGGGTTGTCGATCGAGATCAGCGCGTTTGCAATGGCAGTTCTGTTTTTTGCTGGCGTGTGCGCAGGATTTGTGGATTCCGTTGCCGGAGGCGGAGGGCTGATTTCCCTTCCCTTTCTCCTGTTCATGGGGCTGGACCCCCAGGTGGCCTTGGGGACCAACAAGCTTCAAAGCAGTTTTGGTGCGTTTTCCGCTGCCTGCAATTATATTCACAAAAAAACCATCAACTTCAAGGGCCTGCTGCCGGGTATTTTTTTTACCTTTACCGGTGCGGTGACCGGCGCACTTGTCATTCAGAGAATGGATGCAGCCTTTTTAAAATACCTGGTTCCGGCCCTTTTGTTCCTGGTCTTTTTTTATACCCTGGCTACCCCTGACCTGGGGAAAAAAGATGTACGCGCCAGGATGCCCGCTTTTTTATTTTTTTTTCTGTTCGGCACAGGCCTCGGGTTTTACGACGGCTTTTTTGGTCCGGGGACCGGCTCTTTCTGGACGGCAGCCCTGCTGGTTTTCCAGGGAGTGAACATGACACGGGCCGTGGGTACCACCAAGATCATGAACTTTACAAGCAACCTGGTGGCTCTCGGGGTGTTCATCCTCGGGGGTAACGTTGCCTATGCCGTAGGCCTGCTCATGGCGGCCGGCCAGGTTATCGGAGCCAGGATCGGTTCCGGCATGGCAATTAGCCGGGGGACTGCGTTTATCCGGCCGATCTTTTTGACCGTGGTGTTTATCACCCTTTTACGGCTTGTTTTCCAGTGACCAGAAAAGATTCATTCATATGTGGTGTGCTGTCTTGGATCAAAAGCTTCCCTTATGCCTTCCCCGACAAAGGTTACCGTCATCAGGGTTACGATCATGACACCTACCACGGACGTGGAAATCCACCAGGCCTCCATGTTCTGCCATCCCTGGGACAAAAGTTCTCCCCAGGAAGGGGTCGGAGGGGGCAGACCGAACCCTAAATAGTCCAGTGAGGTCAGGGCCACAATGCCCCCGGAAATGGCAAATGGCGCATAGGTGACGATCACGGAAATGGTGTTGGGAATGATATGCCTGAAAATGATCCTGGTATGGGACGCTCCAAGTGACCTGACAGCCAGGATATATTCCTTTTCCTTTTCCTTGTAGGTCATGGTCCTCATGACCCAGGTGATCCCGATCCATCCGAAAAATGCCATTATGACCAGCAGGATCATGAACGAAGGCACTACAATGGAGGAGATAATTATAATGACGTATAAAAAAGGAATGTTGCTCCATATTTCAATGATCCGCTGGAAAAAAAGGTCGAACCTGCCGCCGAAATATCCCATGGTGCATCCGATGAAAATACCTGCTGAATAATTGAATATCAGCAAAAGAAAAGAGAACAGAATGGCGGTGCGGAACCCGTAGACCAGCCGGGCCAGGATATCCCTGCCGACATTGTCCGTTCCCAGATAATGCCTGTCTTTCATCGATGGGGCAAAAGGCGGAAATGCATCGGGTTTGAGATCGTTTTCATAAGGATTCCAGGGAACCGGCGGCATGATTACAAAATCCTTGGTATCCATGGATTTAAAACGCTTTTGCAGTTCGCGGTAGTTGGTTTCATATTCATAATCGAGTCCGAAAACAGATCCCGGTATCATCCGGGTGTATGTCGGAAAATGAAATGATCCCTGGTAATACACCAGCAGGGCGCGGGAATTTATGAAAAGTTCGGCCGCAAACGAAAACACTATCATCAGCACAATGATGACAAACGAGCCGTATCCCCGTTTGATGGATTTGAAGCGCTGTATTTTCTGGCGGGTAACCGGGGTCATTTGAACCTCACCCTTGGGTCGACAAGTGCCACGCAGATATCGGACAGGATGTTGCCGATCATGAACAAAAGAGATGATATGACAAGGATTCCCATGACAACCGGGTAGTCCCGGTCCACTACGGATTCATACCCTAAAAGGCCCATACCGTTGATATTGAACACTTTTTCAATTAAAAACGAACCTGTCAGAATAATGGAGATATTGTTGCCGAAACTGGTGGCAATTGGGATCAGGCTGTTTTGCAGTGCATGCCTGAAAACTGCCTTTTTAAAGGAAAGACCTTTTGCAATTGCGGTTCTGACATAATCAGCAGACAGGTTATCCATCAGGGTGTTTTTCATCAGAAGGGTCATGACAGTAAATGAGCCGACAAGATACGCGGTCAGCGGCAGCACCGTGTGCCATGCAATATCCAGGGCCTGCCGCCACAGGGGCATATCCTCGAAAAAATCGGATGTCAGTCCGCCCAGAGGGAAAAGGTCCATGTTGGATGCCAGCAGTACGAGCATGAGGACACCTGCCACCCATCCCGGTATGGCATATCCTGCAAATATGATGACAGAAGACATGTTGTCGAACAGCGACTTGTGTTTTACGGCCTTGGCAATGCCCAGTGGTATGCATATGCCGTAAATGAACACCAGGGTCAGTGAGCCAAAATAAAGGGATATGGGAATACGTTCCTTTATCATGGACCAGACCGGGTCGTAATACCGGGTGGACCGTCCCAGATCCCCTGTCAAAACCTTTGACAGCCATTGAAAATAGCTGATCAGCACCGGCTTGTCAAATCCGTAATATTCCTTGAGACGCTGGATCTGCTCTTCAGACAGGGGCTGGGAGGAATCAGTCTGCAGTGCTGATGACATGCCGGTGGAATGGCCGGCCTGCATCTGCCTTGCTTCTGCAATGATCCGTTCTACAGGGCCGCCTGGTACAAACCGGGTTATTGCAAATACCATGATGGTGATCCCGATGAATGTGGGGATCACCAGTAAAAAGCGACGGATGAAATAGGCTGTCATGACAGGGCGGTAAAAACTGATTCCAGTGCCTTGTCCAGGTTTTCGACCCGGGGGCCTCCGGCCTGCGCCATGTCCGGCCGTCCGCCGCCGCCGCCTCCGACAATGGCTGCCGCCGCATTGACAATGTCCCCGGCCTTGTACCGGTCGGTAAGGTCGTCGGTGACTCCTGCAATCAGCAGGGCTTTCTTGTTGGAACTGGCCCCGAGCAGTATGATGCCGGACTTTATTTTTGCCTTGAATTTGTCTGCAAGATCCCGCATCTGGGATGGATTTTCAATTTCCACCCGCCTGGAAAGAACCTTGACACCATTGACAATCCTGATCTGGTTGTCAATGTCATCCAGTGATTTTGTGGCCAGGGCAGCCTTGACCGATGTCAGTTCCTTTTCAAGCGTTTTTTTATCTGTTACCAGCTGTCCGACTCTCCGGCCTATATTGGACCGGTCTGTTTTCAGCATGGCGGACAGGTCATCCAGGGTGGACACGAGAGAATGCATGTGGTCGACGGCCGCCTGCCCGGTAACAGCCTCTATTCTTCTTACACCCGAGGCAATGCCTGTTTCTGACAGGATACTGAAAAGACCGATATCTCCTGATTGACGGGCATGGGTTCCACCGCACAGTTCACGGGAAAAATCTCCCTGGCTGACCACCCTTACAGTATCACCGTACTTTTCTTCGAACAGGGCAGTGGCACCCGATTTACGGGCATCTTCCATGGACATTTCACGGGTATTTACCGGGTGGTTTTCACGGATGCGGCGGTTGACTTCATTTTCGATAGACTGCAATGTGTCCCTGTCCACCGGGGAAAAATGGGTAAAGTCAAACCTTAGCCGTGTCGGGGTCACCAGGGAACCGGCCTGCTTGACATGGTCGCCCAGCACTTTTCGCAGTGCGGCGTGAAGAATGTGGGTGGCGGTATGGTTGCGGGCTGTGTCCTGCCTCTTTTCTGCATCCGGACACATCGAGGCGCTTTCGCCTTTACTCACGGTCCCTTTGACCACCCTGGCCCTGTGTATGACAAGACCGGACGGGTCCGCGACTGTATCCGTGACTTCCATGGTTCCATGATCTGTCCGGATGATGCCGGTATCACCGGCCTGTCCGCCGGATTCAGCATAAAACGGGGTCCGGGTCGTCACCAGTTCAATTTCGTCACCAATGCCTGCTGTTTCGACCTCGAGGCCCTCCCTGACCATCAGGCAGATATCCGCCCTGCATTCAAGGCCGTCATGGCCGGTGAACACGGTCCTGATTCCTTTTGATGTCAAGGTCTTATAAGCCTCGCAGGTGCCGGTGAACTTTACAGTGGAGCGTGAGCGCTCTTTCTGCCTGGCCATGGCGGCGTTAAACCCGTCCATGTCCAGGGTGATGTCCATTTCCTTGGTATGGTCTGCAATGATGTCTACCGGGAATCCATAGGTGTCGTATAGCTTGAAAATTATATCCCCGTCCAGGACGGTTTTCTTCTCTGCCGACAGGTCGGCGATTGTGGCTTCCAAAAGCTTGATGCCGTTGTCAAGGGTCTGCAGAAAACCTTCTTCCTCGTTCCTGACCACGTTGAGGATGAACGCTGAGGATTCATCGAGCTCCGGATAGGCATCGGCCATTATATCGAATACGGTCTGGACCGCATGGTGCATGAAAGGCTTGTCAAATCCCAGGGCACGGCCATACCTGATGGCCCGCCGCATGATTCTCCTCAGCACATATCCCCTGCCTTCATTGGCAGGCAGAACACCGTCACAGATCAAAAAGGCCGTGGCCCTGGCGTGGTCTGAAATGACTTTCATGGCAACGCTGACCTCGTGGGATTCGTCTCTTTTTTTACCTGACAGGGATTCAACCGTCTCCATGATGGGAACAAACAGGTCGGTTTCATAGTTGGTGCGGACATCCTGGAGCACACAGCTTATCCGTTCAAGTCCAAGGCCTGTATCGATGCTGGGTTCCGGCAGCGGGGTCATCCGGCCGGTCTCGTCCCGGTCAAACTGCATGAACACAAGGTTCCAGAGTTCCAGGTAGCGGTCACAGTCACATCCGACCGCACAGTCGGCACGGTCACACCCGAATTCAGGCCCGCGGTCGATGTGGATTTCACTGCACGGGCCGCAGGGGCCGGTATCACCCATGGCCCAGAAATTATCGGCTTCCCCGAGCCGCACGATCCGTTCTTCAGGAACACCGATATGGTCCTTCCACAGGTTGAAGGCCTCGTCATCGTCCAGGTATACAGAAACCCACAGCCTGTCCCTGTCAAAACCGTAACCACTGGTCAAAAGGTCCCACCCGTATTCAATAGCCTCTTTCTTGAAATATTCGCCAAAGGAAAAATTGCCCAGCATTTCGAAAAAGGTATGGTGCCGGGCAGTATAACCGACATTTTCAAGGTCGTTGTGCTTGCCTCCGGCACGGACACATTTCTGGGCCGTTACCGCCGTGGCGTAATCTCTTTTTTCATCGCCGGTGAAAACCCGCTTGAACTGAACCATTCCGGCATTTGTAAACAAGAGGGTCGGGTCATCTGCAGGCACCAGTGAGGCGCTTCGTACTTCTTTATGCCCGTGTTTTTTAAAATAATCTATGAACAGTTTTCTGGCATCATTGCCCTTCATTGTGCAGCTCCTGAAACAATGTGAATCAAATTATCATTTTTTTCCGTTTTCCGGCACAGGCTCAGGTTTGGGGGGTTCACCAATACCCATTGCCTGCCTGACTTTTTGTTCAATGGTGTCGAAGATATCCGGGTTCTGGGTCAAAAACACCTTGACCGTCTCCCGGCCCTGGCCGATGCGTTCTCCTTCAAACGAATACCAGGACCCACTTTTTTCGATGAGAGACAGGTCCACTGCCATGTCGAGAAGGTCTCCTGTTTTTGAGATGCCCTCTCCGTACATGAGGTCAAACTCTATGTCCTTGAACGGGGGGGCCAGTTTGTTCTTGACCACCTTGACCTTGGTCCGGTTGCCGACGATATCCTGTCCGTCTTTTATGGGGGCGGCCCTGCGTATTTCAAGCCGCATGGTTGAATAGAATTTAAGGGCGTTCCCGCCGGTGGTGGTTTCCGGGTTGCCGTACACCACACCAATTTTCATGCGGATCTGGTTGATGAAGATAATGGTGGTATGGGTCCTGCCTATGTTGGCGGTCAGTTTTCTCAACGCCTGGGACATCAGCCTGGCCTGGAGACCCATGTGGGAATCGCCCATCTCTCCTTCGATTTCGGACCTGGGGACCAGGGCTGCCACGGAATCCACTATCATGACATCTACGCCCCCGCTTCTGACGAGCATGTCGGCTATTTCAAGCGCCTGTTCACCTGTGTCGGGCTGGGAAACCAGCAGTTCGTCACAGTCAACCCCGAGTCGCTTTGCATATGCCACGTCCAGGGCGTGTTCCGCATCTATAAACGCTGCTATGCCGCCTTTTTTCTGGGCCTGGGCCACGGCATGCAGGGCAAGGGTGGTTTTTCCGGAGCTTTCCGGGCCATAGATTTCAATCACCCGTCCCCTGGGGTATCCCCCCACACCAAGGGCCTTGTCCAGTGCCAGAGAGCCGGAAGGGATCACCGGAACAGCCTCGACCTGGCGCCCCCCCAGTTTCATTATGGATCCCTTTCCAAACTGCCTTTCTATCTGGTTCATGGCGGTTTGTACCGCTTTTTGCTTTTCTGTCTCGTTTCCCATTGATACCCTCTTTAATTAAATGAAGTCCAAACTGTTGAGCACTCCCAAAATAATTCCACTATAAAGCCCGGCCACTACATCGTCAAGTACGATTCCGGCTCCGCCCGGTAAATTTGACTCAAACCACTTGACAGGGAACGGCTTGGCGATATCAAACACCCTGAAAACTAGAAAACCGATCGCAAGGGACAGCCATGACACGGGCACGGTGGACATGGCAATGGCAAATCCGGCGATTTCATCGATCACGATGCATCCGGGATCTTTTTGTCCGATAATGGTTTCAGCCATGCCCGCGATCCATATGGCGGCCAGTACCAGGCCTGTCAGGTAGGCCGCGGCAAAGGCCGGAGGTATCCAGATAAGCAGCAGGGCAAAAGGAATACCGGCCAGGGTGCCGAATGTTCCCGGAGCCAGGGGTATTTTTCCTGTAAACGCCCCGGTGGCAATGAAAAGAACGGCCTTTTTGGATACGGTCATGGTCCTCTTTTATCTTTTGCACAATCCTGTGTCAAGGGGGCAGGGCAGGTCCGTCAATCTGCGGATTCTCCATTTCCCCGGTCAGTATCCCGCTGAACCTGGCAGTACACATCTTTAAGCGGCATTCCAAGGTTTTCGGCAATACGGCGGCATTCTTCATATTCCGGCACATAGCGGTCACTGGTTTCCGGGGAAACGAATTTTTTGACCTTTACAGTGCCGAACCGTGTCATGATATCGACCAGTTCCCGTTCCAGGCACTGCCGGCTGGCCCTGTAATACCTGACACCGGCAGTAGTGGTCTGAATCATTATTTCATTTACAATTTCAAGGGTCCTGTCCACCGGGCAGAGCACCTCCAGGCGTGTTCCGGGCCGGTTTTTTTTCATCTGCACCGGAATGTGACAGACATCGAGAGCCCCTTTTTCAAACAGGCGGGGCATGACAAAGGAGAAGATTTCCGGGTTCATATCATCGATATCCGTTTGAACGATCATTACCTCTGCCGGCGGAGTACAGCCTCCTGCAGCCTCTTTTTTCTCTTCCGGCTGTCTGCCTGTTATCATCCTGAGAAGGTTGGGAGGATGATCCGGGCCGAAATCCTTTTTGCCTGCGCCGTAACCGGTCTTCTCCATGATCATGTCCGGCATGGGGCCGAATGAGCCGGTCATGGTGGTCAAAACAGCGGCACCTGTCGGTGTAACCGTTTCTGACAAAACTGAAGTCCCCCGCACGGGAACTCCTGCAAGCAGGGCAAGGGTGGCTGGCGCAGGTGCCGGGATAATGCCGTGGCTGCATTTGATGGTGCCGCCGGATCCAAGCGGAACTCTTGATGCGTATACGGAAGAAATGTCCAGGTATTCAAGGCATAGAAAAGATCCGATAATATCCACAAGCGCATCGAGTCCGCCCACCTCGTGAAAATGGACCGTGTTGATGTCCTGTTGGTGAATACGGGCTTCGGCCGATGCGATTTTTTCAAAAGCTTCGAGGCTCAGGGTTTTTACCTTTGCTGAAAGAGAGGCATTTTCAATAAGGTGTTTTATGTCTGAATACTGTCTGGAGGTCGTGCTGTCATGAACATCGACATGAATATCAGTGGCAGCCAGGTGTTGTTTTTGGACATGCATTGTCCGTATGCCGAATCCGGAAAGGGGAATGCCCTCGAGCTGCTCTTGAAGCCAGTCCGCCGGGACACCAATGTCCAGGAAAGCTCCAAGGATCATGTCTCCGCTGATTCCGGAAATCATGTCAATGTAGAGAATCATTCAGGACCTGTTCCATTTTGGGCATGGATACTGATGATTTCCAGCAGCAGCCGGGTCGTCTTTATCATGTCTGCCAGGGCGATGTGCTCCTTTGTCGTGTGAACGTCTTTCATTCCTGTGCCTAGAACGCCTCCTACAATACCTTTGCTGAAGAACACATTGGCGTCGGCACCTCCGCCGATGGTTTTGGCGGCAAGATCATATCCCAGGTTTGAAGACGCTTTCCTTGCAAGTGTGATCACCTCGTGATCTTCGGGAATATCGGTTCTTGAAAAATCCCGGATGACCCGGGTGTCAACTTTCGGCAGCCCGTCGCCGTTACCGAATTTAAGGCATGTTTTTTCAAAAGCCTTGACAATGGAGTTGGTAACCTTGTCCAGTTTGTCATCATCGTGGCTTCTGGCCTCGCCTTCAATCTGCACAAAATCCGGGATGATGTTGGTAGCCCTGCCGCCTGTTATGGTTCCAAGATTACATGTGGTTTCCTCGTCAATCCGTCCCAGGGACAGTGAGGCAATGGCCTCGGATGCGACCTGTATGGCTGAAATACCTTTTTCAGGGGCTGCCCCGGCATGGGCCGCCCTGCCATGGATGCTGATATCGATTTTGTTGGCCGACGGCGCCTTGACAACTATCCCTTCGGTGTCAGTAGAATCCAGAATATAGCCGAACCCGGCATCCAAAAGGGTGTAATCCAGGTTTACGGCGCCCAGCAGTCCGATCTCTTCACATATGGTGAACACGACCTCGATGGGCGGGCAGGGGAGGCTGTTTTCATTGATACAGTCCATGACTTCAAGGATGATTGCCAGCGCTGATTTGTCGTCTGCGCCCAGGATAGTCGTTCCGTCGCTTGTGAATATACCGTTTTCGAACAGTACCTTGACTCCTTTACCTGGCTCCACAGTGTCCATGTGGCCGGAAAGGAACATGGGGGCTGCATTGGTGTTCCCCTCGAACCTGGCTATCAGGTTACCTGTCTGCCCGCCGACCTTTTCACCGGCGGTATCAAAGATGACCTTTGCACCCATTTTTGTCAGATAATCGGCCAGGACAGAGGCTATCTCCCCTTCCTGCCTTGAAACAGAATCGATTTGAGCCAGCTGTGTAAACCGCCGGGTAATCCGGTCCGAGTTGATCATATATAAAAGTCTCCTGTAATTTTTTAAGTGCTGCCATGTGCAAACCAGTTGACAAGCAAAGCAACTATATACTAAATTTTTGCCGTGAATACTATACAAAATTATCCAGGGCACCATGAAGCATACCTGGGATTGAACGGACAGCCATGATGATTTCCTGGGATACTTTATTCCTGATCGCTCTTTATATTTCCATTTTTATCATGGTGCTTTACCTGCTGCTTGACAACAGGGAGACAGGCACTACTCTTTCCTGGATGCTGATTTTTTTCTTTCTTCCATTTGCAGGACTGCTGCTTTATTTTGTTTTCGGCAGGGGCATGCGCAAGAAAAAGAAGAACCGTCTTGTCCGCCAGAATCTTGAAACCCGCCTGCAGGAAATGCACGGTGAGCTTCTCGATCACCAGGAAGAAGAAAGGCAGGTACTGCACAGCCGGTACCAGACCACGGAAAACCGCAAGCTCATACGGCTTTTGAGAACCAATTCCGATTCCATTTTGACACGGCATAACGAGGTGGAGATCTTTTTTTCCGGCTATGACAAATTCAACCGCCTGAAAGAGGACCTGGCATCGGCTGAAGCATACATTCACATGGAATATTTTATCTGGCGCAGGGATGTACTGACCCGGGAAATAACACAGATTCTCAAGACAAAAGCGGCCCAGGGGGTAAAGGTCCGCATTTCCTATGATGAAGTGGGAAACTACCTGCCGGCACGGTACCTTAAAAGTCTTAGAAAATGCGGTATACACATCCACCCGAACCATCATTTCCTGTCGGCTCTTAAAATTCATACCCTGAATTACAGGAATCACCGCAAACTGGTGATCATCGACGGTCATACCGGTTATCTCGGGGGCATGAACATGGGGCAGGAATATATTGACGGCGGAGAGAGGTTCCCCGAGTGGCGGGACACCCATATAAGGATCAGGGGTGAATCCGTGGCTGTCCTCCAGGAGGTGTTTGCCGTGGGATGGATGAACATTACGGGCGAGGATATAAAAAAAACATGTCCTTTTTTGAAAACCGAACCCGTTATCGACGGCACCCATATCCAGATTACAACGTCCGGGCCCGACTCGGAATGGGAATCCATCAAGCAGCTTTACTTCCAGCTGATTTCCTCGGCAGACAACCATATCTATATCCATTCTCCTTATTTCATACCGGATTCAAGCCTTGTCATGGCATTGAAAACAGCCGCGCTCAGCGGGGTGGAGGTGCGGATCATCCTGACCGGTTTCCTGGATAAACGCCTGCCTTTCTGGGCCGCGCTGACCTACCTTGAAGATCTTTTGAGTGCCGGGGTGCGCTTTTTTTACTATACAAAGGGCTTCATGCACGCCAAGGCCATTGTCGTGGATTCGCAGACCTGTTCAGTGGGTACCGCCAACATGGACATCCGTTCCTTTGCATTGAATTACGAAATAAACGCCCTGATTTATGACACCAAGGTTGCCGCTCAACTTGAAGACATTTTTTTCACCGATATCCAGAATTCACGTGAATTTACCTTGAGAGATTACGCCCGGATCAGCAGGATGGGTCGATTGAGAAATTCTTTGGCCCGCCTTTTTGCTCCGCTGCTCTGAATTTCGGTCCTGCCGGACGTAGTCGTATCTCAGTGCTACCCTGTGCCGACCCTAAGTAAAAAAAAAGGGGGGGGGTATTATCAGACTGGCCCCTGAACCGCAACAATTCGCTGGCGCTCAAACAGGTTGCGGTTGACTCCCTGGTCGTTCGCATTCCGATACAGATTTTTTATCACTAGTGTCCGGTTAAGATTTTAATTTTCATGTATAACCTATTGAAAAATAACAAAAATCTATCAAAAATTGGGTGGCGACCTCTTGATTTTACAGATTTGAATCGATACACCCCTTCACATCATAACTCAGTGAGGGGGATCGAAATGTATTATGGACGAACAGTTTTTTCACAGGTTATAGATTTTATGCCACGTAAAAGTTTTAAAAGCTGCGTCAACCGATATCAAGGGGATTATCGTATCCGTTCCTTTTCTTGCTATCAGCAGTTTCTCTGTATGGCTTTTGCACAGCTTACATACCGTGAAAGCCTCCGAGATACAGTCACGTGCCTGCGTGCGATGAAAGACAAGCTTCATCATGTTGGCATCCAGGCCAAAATTTCAAAAAGTACGTTGGCGGATGCAAACGAAAATCGAGACTGGCGTATCTATTGTGATTTTGCACAAGTCCTAATAACCAAAGCACGTAAGCTTTATGCCAATGATGATTTCGGACTGCAGCTTGAAGAGACTGTTTATGCACTGGACGCTTCAACTATTGATCTTTGCCGTTCGCTATTCCTCTGGGCAAATTTTCGAACCACCAAGAGCGGGATAAAATTGCATACATTGCTTGATTTGAGAGGCAATATCCCGTCCTTTGTATCAATTACAGATGCCAAGGTTCATGATGTCAA
>CAYNHL010000051.1:0-23641 GCA_964397015.1 uncultured Desulfobacterales bacterium
CAAATCTTTCCTTTGCAGATACCCTTTTTGACATTCTTATCTTTTCTTAACTTGTACAATTTTATATTCTCTGATCTGAAAAAAAACAGTGTTTATGAGAAAAAACATTTGACTTTGTATTTTCTCCAGGTTTAATGTAACCCATATCTAACATAAAAATAAGGAGGCTTGCATGAAAAAATCCGGCATGTTCGTTTTTTCCCTGTTGTTTCTCATTGTCAGTGTATCCCCGGTTCTGGCCGGCGGGGCTGACAACAAAACCAACTGGAGCGCTGAATATATCGGCATCCTGAACAGGAATGCCGCTACCGATGCCGCTGATATTACCATGTACAATCCAGCCGGGGTGATGGAAATGGAAGACGGATTATATGCAAATATGTCAGCCCATTTCATCGCAAAAGACTACAACAATAAAATCGGTGGACGGGATTTTGACCAGGATGAGCCTTCTCTTGTTCCGGGTCTGTTTACTGTCTATAAAACCGACAGATGGGCTGCCTACTTTGCCGCTTCAAATATTATCGGCGGTGGCGAGGTTGACTATACAAAGGGAAACGCCACCACCAATTTTGCAGGATCTCAAATCATATCAGGTGTCAACGCGATGCTTGCTGCCAGCAGTGTCCCTTCCATGTTTTATTACACCAATATTTCCAGCCAGAGCCTTAAAGCCGAGCATACCGGACTGGCTTATACTATAGGCGGCGCCTACAAGATCAATGACGCGTGGTCTGTTTCTTTAGGAGCAAGGTACCTGAAAAGTGAACGTGAAATGACCGGGGCTATGACCATCAGTCCTACCACTCCTTTTCCAACGCCTGGCGTGAATGACCCGATGACAGCCAGGGTTGGGTTTGAAGAAGAAGCCGACGGACTGGGCGGTATCATAGGGCTCAATTTCGCTCCAACCCCGGAATTGAATATAGGCCTGCATTTTGACACCAAGATAAACCTCGATTATGACCAGACAGTGCTCGAAGATACAATGGGTATTCTGCCCAGACTCGGTGTTGTCAACAACGGCACGCGTAACCGCGACCTTCCCGCCGCTCTTGCAGGCGGTATCTCCTACATGGTCACCCCTCAATTAAGGGTGGAGGGTGACGTTACCATGTACCTGAACAAAGATGCGGGCTTCAGTGATATCGCGGGCACTACCAGGGATGAAAGTGCCGTGGACAATGGATTCGACATTGGACTGGGATTTGAATATGCCTGTACAGATTCCGTCAAGGCCACCTTTGGATATCTGTATACCTATACCGGAGTCGATCCTCAAAACATGACCCCCGAACTTCCGGAACTCGATTCCCATACACTGGGCGCCGGAATCCGATACCAGCTGAACGAGAGACTGAACTTTACCTTCAGCCTCGGCCAGGTGTTTTATGAAGACGCCACCTTTGTAAATGCCGGTATTCCGATTGTCTATGAAAAAGATATCATTTTTGTCGGTTTCGGCATGGAATACAAATTTCTTTAAACATACATACACATTACCAATGCAGCCGGCCTGCAAAGATACCGTGGCAATTTAAAACCCTTTATCTGACTGCAGGCCGGCTATCTTGAATTAATTCAATGACTACACAACAAAAAACATCTGAATTCAGTTTCTTCAGGGATCACTCTATTGAATTCCTTGAAATGGCGCTGCGCCACGATTATTGCGAACGGATTGACAACCCTGACGGATACGGCAAAAGAACCGGTGACTGCAAAGACACTGTTGAATTTTTCATAATGGAAAATAATGGTGCTTTCACAAGCATCACCTATGATGTCGACGGATGTGTCAATACCAATGCCTGCGCCAACACCGTTGTCAAGCTTGCATCTAAAAAAAGTGTTGGTGAGGCCTGGGATATTACGGATCAGGATATCATCGATTACCTGAAAACCCTGCCGCTCCAGGACACACATTGTGCTGAACTGGCCATCGGAGCTTTTTACCTGGCACTCAAGGACCTTGCATCAAAAAAGAATCACTGAGAAAATCCGGGGACTGAAAGTATCAACTGCCGTTCATCAATGAGACAAACTCCGGTTCATCCACCACATCCACTCCTAAAGACCTTGCCTTTGCAAGTTTTCCACCGGGGCTGGCGCCGGCCACCACCAGGTCGGTATTGCGGCTGACACTGCCTGATACCATTGCACCGACACTTTCGAGAAAAGATTTTGCCTCTTTGCGGGTCATTGTTTCCAGGGTGCCGGTCAGAACGATGGTCTTTCCGGCAAGTGCATGGCTTGAATCAGGTGTCTGGTCAAACAGGTCGTTATATAACTGCACTCCTGAAGAAAGAATATTTTCAACTGTAGCACGGTTTTTCGGGTTCTGGAAAAAGGTCACAAGAGCATGGGCCGTCTTTTCTCCCAGTCCGTGGATGGCACTTATGTCATCCACCGGTGCAGTCATGATATCGTGAATGGTTTGAAAATGAGCGGATATAAGGCGTGCGGCATTCTCCCCGGTGTGATCTATCCCCAGGGCATAGATAAACCGCTTGAGGGAAATGGTTTTGGCGGCTTCGATGGCCGATATGATATTGCCGGCTGATTTCTCTCCCATCCGCTCCATTCCTGCCAGCCGGTCCAAAGTGAGCGAAAAAAGATCTTCAAAACATGTAACGTGGCCGTTGTCGACCAGTTGCTCCACCAGTTTTGCACCCATCCCGTCAATGTCAAATGCGTTTTTTGACACAAAATGTTTAAGCCGCTGTTTGAGCTGGGCCGGACATGACAGATTTGTGCATTTTACAGCTGCCTCACCCTGTATACGCCTTGCCGGTCCATTGCACACCGGGCAGTTTGACGGCATTTGAAATATGACTTCGCTGCCGGTGCGCTTCTGGGTGATCACCTTGACCACCTTTGGAATGACATCTCCGGCACGTACTACCAGCACGGTATCATTGATACGTATATCCTTGCGCTCGATATCGTCTACATTGTGCAAAGTGGCCCTGGAAACCTTCACGCCGGCTACGGTTACAGGATCAAGGACAGCCACCGGTGTCAGGGTGCCGGTCCTGCCCACCTGGATGATTATATCATTTATTTTCGTTGTTTCCTCCATGGCCGCAAACTTCCATGCAATCGCCCACCTTGGACTCTTGATCTTTTCTCCCAGGTTTTTCTGGATTGAAATATCATCAACCTTGACCACCATTCCGTCAATATCATAATCCAGTTCATGCCTTAGTGATTCCAGTCTTGAATAAAACTTTATGACTTCTGACAGGGTTAAATTGCCCTTAGCATGTTCATTGACGGGAAATCCCAAGGTTTTCAAATCTTCTAGCATCTCCCCCTGGGTCCCTGCTTGAATTCCGGAGGAAAAACCGACACCATATGCAAAAAAATAAAGGGGGCGGGCGGCAGTGATCCTTGAATCCAGCTGGCGAAGGGAACCGGCCGCGGCATTCCTGGGATTGGCAAATGCAGGATCACCGTTTTTCAAGCGTTTGCGGTTCAGGGTCGCAAAATCCGAATGCCGGATTATTACCTCCCCTCTTACATCCAGGTCTTCGGGCACATGGACGTTGGTAGTTTTAAAAAGCTTCAGCGGTACAGATGCAATCGTTCGGATATTCCGGGTGATAAGCTCACCTGTAAACCCGTCCCCCCTTGTTGCAGCCCTGACAAGGCTCCCGTTTTCATAGGTCAATTCAACTGCAACCCCGTCCAGCTTGGGTTCAGCCATGAATCGAAGCTGCTCGCCGGTTTTCAGACGGCGGTCGATCCGGTTGGCAAATTCCTTGATATCCATTTCGTTAAAGGCGTTGTCCAGGCTCAGCATGGGCAGCCTGTGCGGCGCTGATTCAAAAGATGACAACGGAGGCGCCCCGACACGTTTTGTTGGGGAATCCGGGGCGGCCAGCCCGGGATAACGGTTTTCGAGCTCGATCAGCTCCTGCATCATGCGGTCATATTCAGCATCGGAAATCACCGGATCATCCAGCACATGATACCTGTGACTGTGCCAGGTCAAATCCTCCTGGAGTTTTTTTATCCTGTCTTCAATATTCTTGTTCATATTTCAAAGCCGTTCCTTGACAAACTTTACCATGACATCACAAGCTGTCCTTCGTGCAGCCTTGAATTCGGGAGACTTGAAACCCGGGGTCCATTTTGCTTTCATGCCCCCTTCTTTTTCTCCTTCCAGGACATCCGACACAATCAGGAGAGCTGCAATTTCAACCTGTCTGAAGGCGGCAACGCTGAACAGAGCGGAGCATTCCATGTCAACTGCAGCGGCACCCTGGTTTCTGAAATAAGCGGCCTTTTCGGAAGTTTCCCTGTAAATAGCGTCCGTTGTCCATACCGTACAGGGGTTCGCGTCAATGCCCCTGTTTTTGCACCAGGCAATCAAATCTTCAGTCAACCGGTCTGACGGCCTGCTGACAAAAGGAGGAGTGGCAAAATCCATGTAGTTTGCAGAAGTGCCTTCCTGCACCAGTGCGGCCCTCGGGACAAGGATATCTCCGATACGGCATTCATCACTTACAGCACCGCACCACCCTAAAACCAGAACCCGGCGGACGTCTTTTTTGATCAATGCCTCGAGCAGCATGACTGCATATGGCGCCCCTGTAAAGGGTCCTGTCACACAGAATGACCGGCCGTCCGGACCCAGTGTAAAAAGACTGCTGTTAAACAAAGAGGTCCTGCGTGCATCCGTCTGACCGGATGTAATGCATGACAGGTCTGGCGAGGTGCTGACCATCACCGCGATGTCTTTTATACCGGGGGCCGTCCTTGCTCCCAGGGGTGGAACAAGTGACTCTGCAGCCGGATCATTATCCAGGCCCGGCCATTTCGGATAAGTCATCCTTGACCTCATCAATAATTTCATAGAGCCATAATACATCTTCTATGCTCAACCGGCCTGCTTTTGCCGGTGCACGGTCCGTGCCGTCCTTCTTCTTCAATATCCTGGGCCCTACCTGGAGTTTTGGATCACCGTCTCCATATTGATGAATGGAAATAATCAATCCGGTGTCTTCGTTTTTCCATTCTTTGAGTTTTTTATCCAGTTCCGGATTATATCCTGCCATGGGAACAAACTCCTTTCATATGTTGTTTTCAGCATTAAATCTTCGTAAAATCGGCAATATCCTTGAACAACCCGGAAACATTCTGTAACAGGGCGATCCGGTTTAGTTTGACTGCCTCGTTCTGTGTCATGACCATGACATCGTCAAAAAATGTGTCCACATGCGGCCGCAGGGATGCAATATTCTTGAGGGCGTTATCGTAATCGCCTTTGTCAATCAAACTTTCAACTGTCTTCTGGATGTCCTGGCAGGTATTGAAAAGAGTTTTTTCCGCAGGTTCTTCAAAAAGATCCGGATTGATTGAAACCGTACTGCCTGGCTCCGTTTTTTTCAAAATATTTCCCACACGCTTGAAGGTGACGGCCAGTGGTTCAAAATCAGGCTGCTGCCTTAATTTATCCAGCGCCCTGATCCTCGATACTGCATCCGGGATATTGTCATAGTTGACGGCAATGGCTGCATTGACAGCCTCCCTGGCATACCCGGCCTCGGTCTGCAGGTTGACGAGCCGGTTCTTCAAGAATTCGTTCACTTTTCCGGCGACTGTCTTTCTATCGGCTTCATCGGGTATAAAGGGCAAAAGGCCGTTATCGACAGCATGTTCAAGAGAAAATTCAAAATCCTGGTCCAGCATGATCTGGAGAATACCGATTCCCTGACGTCTCAAGGCATAGGGATCAGCTCCCCCCGTCGGAACCAGTCCTACGCTGAAGCACCCGCAGATGGTGTCCAGCTTGTCTGACAACGCAAGGACACAGGCACAGGGATTTGCGGGCAGTTCCCCCCCTGAATAAACCGGCCGGTAATGCTGTTCAACTGCATCGGCAACATCAGGGGCTTCATTGGCATCCTGGGCATAGGAACGCCCGATGATGCCCTGGAGCTTGGTAAATTCAATGACCACCTGGCTGACCAGATCTGCCTTGCAGATAGCGGCAGCACGCAGGACATGCTTTTCCAGAACCTCTTTTGCAGGATAGGAAGATGCCGATACCAGGTATTTTCCAAGCTGGGCGATGCGCTGCTGCTTTTCATGCACGGTCCCCAGTTTTTCCTGGAAAGTGACTTTTTTGAGCTTTTCGGCAAAAGCGTCCAGGGTCGAAGTTTTGTCCTGCTCCCAGAAAAATTTAGCGTCCGACAGCCTGGCGCGCAGCACTTTTTCATGTCCCCTGGCCACAAGCGATTCATCCCTGGCTTTAGTATTGTTTACCGCTATGAACATGGGCGCAAGCTTCTTGTCTGAGTCTGTCAGGGCAAAATATTTCTGGTGCTCGCGCATGGCGGTAATGAGCACCTCGGAAGGAACCTGCAAAAAAGTTTCATCAAACCGGCCTGTAACCGGATACGGGTATTCCACAAGGTTGGTGACGATATCCAGCAGTTCAGGGTCATCCACAAGCTGGCAGTTGTTTTCTGCTGCAATTGTTTCAAGTGCTTTTTCAAGCATTTTTTTCCGTTTGTCGATATCCACGATTACACTTGCGGATTCCAGCATATGCTCATAATTGTCAACGTTATCAAGCTTCAGCTTTCCGGGATTCATGAACCTGTGGCCGTAAATAAAATTACCGGACTTTATATTTCCCACCTGGAACGTCAGTGCCTGATCACCCAGCATACCTGTCAAAGAAATGATCGGACGGGCGAAAAACACGGAAAGATCACCCCACCGCATGCTCTTGGGAAACGGTATGCTCAAAATCTGCTGCTCGAGAATCTTTTCGATCAGTGAAACGCTGGATTCGCATTTTTCTTCGATAACGGCAACCAGGTACCTGCCCTTTGGTGAATCCTCGACTCGAAGTGATTCCACCGGTATACCGGCCTTGGCGGCAAATTTTTCAGCTGCTAGTGTAGGGGTGCCACCGGCATCGTATCCAACGGTTTCCGGCGGTCCTACAAGGGTTGATGTCCTTGGATTCTGGGCATCGGCCACATTTTCCACCACCAGGGTCAGCCGCCGGGGCGTCCCATAATATCTCGCTGTTCCATGATCGATCCTGTGGGTTTTCAATGCTTCGGTCATGCTTTGACAAAAGGCCTTTAAGGCTGGAACAATATACCCTGCCGGGATTTCTTCAGTACCGATCTCAATCAGAAGTGTATTCATTATGCCTGCCCTCCCTTGTTCAATAATGGATGCCCCATTTCCTGCCGCTGGTTGATATAGGAGGTGGCACAAACCCTGGCAATGTCCCTTATCCGCTTGATATATCCTGTTCTCTCCGTCACGCTGATAGCCCCCCTGGCATCCAGGAGGTTGAATGTATGGGAGCATTTCAGGCAGAACTCGTATGCCGGTATGACCAGGCCTTTTTCAATAATCCGAAGGGCTTCGGTCTCGTATTTTTTAAACAGGTCAAACAGCATCGGCACGTCTGCGACTTCAAAATTATAGGTGGACTGCTCGACTTCCTGCTGGTGGTAAACATCCCGGTAGGTAATGGTATCGTTCCATTTCAGATCAAAAACATTGTCCACGGCCTGAAGGTACATGCAGATCCTTTCAAGGCCATAGGTAAGCTCGACGGAAACCGGCTTGACCTCGACACTGCCTGTCATCTGGAAATATGTGAACTGGGTGATCTCCATACCGTCAAGCCATACTTCCCATCCGAGCCCCGATGCCCCGAGCGTGGGGGACTCCCAGTCATCTTCGACAAACCGGATATCATGCTCCAGAGGGTCCACCCCGAGGGTTTTCAGGCTTTCCAGGAAAAGATCCTGAACATCTGCAGGAGAGGGTTTCAAAATCACCTGGTACTGGTAATAATGCTGCAACCGGTTGGGGTTTTCGCCATAACGCCCGTCGGTAGGCCGCCTGGACGGCTGTACATAGGCAACTTTCCAGGGTTCAGGCCCCAGTGCCTTGAGCAGGGTTGCAGGATGAAACGTGCCGGCACCGACCTCCATATCATAGGATTGGATCAACACGCATCCCTTGCGGGCCCAGAAACTGTTGAGATTTAAAATCACATCTTGAAAATTCATAATAAGGTTATCTTCCTTTTCAATATTATTCGTGGACCAGAATACCCTCACAATCGATACGGGTATCCAGCAGCCCGGCGCTTTCATGTGTCCGGGTCAGGTTAATCCACTTTTTTTTCATGTCCAGAATATGTTCAGGCAGACCGACAGCCCAAACACACCCGCCCCCGCCGGCACCGGTAAAGCGTGCCCCGCAGTTGAAACTCTTTGCAGCGCTGAACAGTTTTTGGCCCATATTATCGAGAACATCCGGTGTCATGTCAAGCCGCAATTCAGTCTCCTGGTTCATGAGGACGGCGGCGCGTTTCCAGTCTTTATCACACACGGCCCGGGAAAACAATCGGGTGATCCCGGCGATCTGAAAAAAGCTCTCCCGCCGCTGCCCTGAAACAAACTGCTGAACCCATTGCCCGTTGATGTTTTTGGATTCATGGGGGTTGCCGCAGTAAGCCACCAGCATGCAGTCATTCATTTGTTCAATATCGGCATCAGAGGTCAACAGGGGTGTCTGCCGGAACTGGGGTGCATTGTCGCCCATGACCCAGGTCCACTGGTTGACACCGCCAAAGGCTGCGGCGAGCTGGTCCTGCATGCCGCAGGGAACTCCTGCCACGCTGGACTCGATGTAATGTGCCAGCCAGGCCGTCCTGGCCGGCTGTATTTTTTCTCCCTGTGCTGTCAAAAATGCCGCCACCATGGCAACCGCAGCTGCGGAAGATCCACCCAGCGCGCTTTTCGGTGGCGAGGCGGAATCAATTTGAACATGGATGCCATCTGCATTGAAAAAATCCGCCACGGCGAACATCAGGCCCATCGGGTGATTATACGGTGCTTGAAAGGATTTGTACACCGCAGGCTCAAATCCTCTTGAACTGATTTTGACCCAGCCGCTGTCAAAGGCTGAGAGGGTAACGCGGGTTCGCATATTGAGGGCTGCATTGAAAGTGCCTGGGCATGCACGGTTCAAAGGCAAAAAAAATGTGCTCAGGTCCAGGGTGCCGCCGGCATCGATCCTGCAGGGCACTGAAACCGTGACCGGAATATTGCAAATGTCTGTTTTTGTGTTCATATACCCCTTCTGATCCGGTTCAAGAATAAAAGACTTTTCAAATCCCTCCCGATATGAAAGGGAATAAATGATTCCATCAACGCCTCACCCTCTTTGAGGGCATAGGCGGAAAACCTCATCCGGTCCGCACGCCGGATATCCGCTGTATTGATCCATAAAAGCTGCTTCAATGTCCCTTTTGATACGCTGGTGCTGTTTTTCATCGGTGTTGACTGGCAGTTTCTGCATACAATACGTCCATTTACGAAATCAAACAGCACAGTTTGACCTTCGATACTGTCGAGCGGCGTATGACAGGCGCTGCAATGGGTAATGCCGGGATCGAACCCGCACATGCGCATGAACCGGATCTGGAACAAAAGGCTCAGCACCTTTGTATCGATGATCCCGGTATTAAGTGCATCAAGGGAAAAACAGAGCAGCTCGAACAGATCTTCCTGTGGCTTCAGCTCTTCAACCCAGCAGTGGATCATCTCCATCCAGTAACAGGCATACCCGGTCTTGGTGATATCTGTCCTGATTTTTTCAAAAGCCATCTCAAGATCCGTACCGGCAAGAATCATGAGCGCGCCGGTTTTCTTTTTAGGGAACGTGCAGTGGATCTGGTGAAGGGAAAACAGGTCAAGGGCGCCTGAGAACCTTTTGACACTCTTTTTTGCGTTTTTGGCAATGGCTGACACTTTGCCCATGGATTTCGTGAAAAATGTCAGGATCAGGTCATGATCCCCATATTCAATTTTTTTGATCAGTATGGCAGCTGTACTGAATCCTGACATTAAAAAAAGCCTTACAGACCTAGCAGAACCGTTGCGATCATGAAATAGCAATATATGGAAATAATATCCATGGCCGTTGTGACAAACGGTCCGGTAGCCACCGCAGGATCAATACGAAACCGTTCAAATATCAACGGCATGACCGAACCGACCAGGGCTGCAACGGACATGGAGCAGAGAACCGCAAGCCCCACCGACACGGACAGCATCCATGTCTGGATATCTGTTGAAAATGCCACTTTAGCCACGACACCGATAAACAGGCCATAGGTAAGTCCCAGGATCAGGCCTACCATCAACTCCTTGGTTACCACCTGCCTGAAATCTTTTAAATTGATCCGTCCGGTGGCAATCCCCCTGACGACAATGGTAGAGGACTGTGTACCTATATTACCGCCCATGCCCATGATAACCGGAATGAATGCGGCCAGGCCCATGAACTTGGACAGGCTGTTTTCGAATCCGCTTATGATGAAAAATGCTCCCACGCCGCCCAGAAAACTTGCAAAAAGCCATGGAAGACGAATCCTGGCTCCTCTGAGAACTGTCTGTGTTTCAATGTAATCCTCGCCGACACCTGCCATTTTCAAAATGTCCTCGGTAGCTGAGTCAGTAAGGATATCAATTACATCATCCACAGTGACAATTCCCATCAGATGATTGTCATCATCGACAACCGGAATAGCAAGGTAGTCATACCGGGATACCAGTTTGGCGACATCTTCCCGGTTGGTGTGGGTTTTGACCGTTACCACATCCGTTGCCATGAATTCACGCAAGGGTTTTTTGGGGTGAACCACAACCAGCTGCCTGAGGGAACTTACCCCTACCAGCCGGCCGTATTCATCCACCACATAAATATAAAACGGCATTTCGACATCGAGATACTTGCTCTGGAGTGCTTCAATGACCTGGCTGGCCATCATATCTTCTTTGAGGGCAATGAAATCCGTGACCATGACACTGCCGGCGGTGTCTTCGCCGTAACTCATGATCTGTTCCACATCAGTGGATTCCTCATTTTTCATCTTCTCGAGGATCTGATCGGAAAGAGTTTCATCCAGCAGGTTCAGTAAAAAGGCCGCGTCATCCGACGGCAGGGATTCAAATACCTTGACCAGTTTATCAAATTCAATTTCCTGGACCAGTTCAAGGAACAGGTTCTCGTCCAGGTTCGAAAACAGCATCCCGATCTTTTCAGGGTCCTTTATCAGTGAAAGCAGTTTTTTCCTGTTGTCCATAGACAGTTCACGGACGATAATGGAAATATCCGCCATATGGGTCTTTTCCAGGATATTCGTAATCTGCCGGGTGGCTCCCCTGCGCAACAGCCGCTTCAAGTTTGCTACCAGCACCTGTATCTGTTCATTCTGCATGACAATATCCCTTCACAGTTTCCCCTGAAGACCTTTAATTACAGCATTTTTTTGATATATGCCTCTTTTTTCATCGATTCCAGCCAGTCATTGAATTTCTGCTCCGCTTCTTTGTTGTACAACGTCTCCATGATCTGGTCATAAACCGCTTCCAATGGCTGCCGATCCGTTATCACGATGTCGTCGACATAAAAAAGCTGGTACCCCTGGTCTGTTTCAACCACTTTTGTATAGTCTCCTTTTTCAAGACCTTCCAGGCTTTCTTGAATTTCAGGGGCAAGGTCGTCCATTTCGAACAATCCTAGCAGTCCTCCCTGTGAAGCGTTGGGACTTTTGGAATACAATTCGGCAAGGCTGGAAAAACTTTCGTTGTTTTCCAGCCTGATTTTCACTTCATCCATGAGCTCTTTGCGGTCATTAAGGATATGCCGCAGCCGGTATTTCTGTTTACCGGCAAAGTCTTCTATATTCTCTTTGTAATAGTCCTGTACATCTTGATCCGTAATGATAATTTTTGACTTGACGGCATAATTGATCAACTTGGGCCGCAGAAGTTCTTTTTTGACCCGCTGCCTGTAGGTTTCATAATCTATGCCGTCTTCCTCGACGGCTGCAACCAGTTCATCATGGGTAACTGACTGTGCTTTCTTGAATTGTTCAATGGCATTGTCAACTTCAGAATCCGACACAGTGATACCATGGCGTTTTGCTTCCTGATCTGCAAGTTTCCGATCTATCATCCGCTCGAGCATGTCTGTTTTAAGGTTGTACACGATCTGCTTTTCTTTATCTTCTGGAAAACCCTGTGCTTCAATCTGTTTCAAAAAAGGCTCAATGGATTTATTCAGTTGTGACAAGGTGATGATATCCTCATTTACAACGGCCACGATACGATCGATCACTTCTGCTGAAACAAGCGAAAATGACATGCAAACAAGACTTACAGCAACCAGGACTTTTTTAAAGGGGCCTGTCATATTTAATCTTCCTTTCTATTGTGTCAAACCGATCAACAGATTGTTTTCAAGCAGCTCCCTGTTGATTTCCACAGGATAAAGTGTTTTCAGGTGCTCAATCCAGTCATCATACTGCTGTTGAACTTTCTGTGACTTCAATTTCTCAATCAATTCATTTTCAGTGATGTCCTCTCCGGCCTGCTGCTGATAAAACAGGTCTATTTCGTGGGCAGTAACGGTCACCCGGGAAAAAAGCTCGATCTCGAGCACCTTGTCCATCAACAGCTGTCTTTCAAACCGCTTTTTCCAAAGCAAATAAGGGATGGCGTTCTGCAAAAGCATCTGTTCAAAGGAATCTTGAGGATAATCTTCCTTGAGCCGGTTTTCGGCCGCATTAATTTCTTCCTGGGTGACAATGATCTGTTTTTCCTCAGCCAGGCGCAAAAGCAGGGTCTCATCCATAAGAGTCCTGACAAGATCCATCACCATCTCGTTATATTCAGATGGATTGTCTTTTATATTATACGGATAAGCAGTTTTTTTCAGCTCCAGTTCCCCCATAAAATCAGCAAGTGTAATGACAACCGGCCCGGATTTCAAAACATGGGTTCCGGTATCGGGAGGGCCTTTCTGTCCGGGACACCCAGACCACATAAAACAGCCTGACACCAGGAAAAGAACAAGGACAAACCGCCTTTTTTGAATCAGCTTCGCTTTATTGTCAAACCGGAAAATCATCAGGCTACCACTTTTTATTATTCTGTCACATAAACTTTTACTTTTACCATTCTACCAGAAAGCATGCAAGGATTTTACAAAAGCATGCCGTCAAAATGGCAGGATGAGAAGTGCTGATTTGCCTCATCCTTCAATGAAAGTTCCGGGATTTCCATTCTGCAGATATCTGCTGCATGGGGGCAGCGGGTATGGAATCTGCACCCTGAAGGAGGATTTTCCACTGACGGCACCTCTCCTTGCAGGATTATCCTTTTTTTTTTATTTGCCGGATCCGGGTCCGGAATTGCTGACAAAAGTGCACGCGTATAAGGATGACGGGGGCTGTTGTACAATGAAAGTGTGGGTGCGGTCTCAACGATAGAGCCAAGATACATGACAGCGATAGAATCCGAGACATGCTTTATAACTGAAAGATCATGGGAAATCACTACATAGGTAAGTCCTGACTGCTGCTGAAGGTCCAGCAGAAGGTTCAGGATTTTGGACTGCACTGAAACATCAAGGGCGGATACCGGTTCATCGCAGATAATAATATCGGGGTTAAGGCTTATGGCCCTGGCAATGCCAACCCGCTGGCGCTGCCCTCCTGAAAATTCATGGGGGAATTTTCCAAGTGAGTCCTCGGACAGCCCTACTCTTTCAAGCAGAAGAGAGATCTCTTTTCTTGCATCGGCCTTTTTATAATTGTGTATCAGAAATTTTTCCATGAGAATCTGCTCGATGGTCTGCCTTGGATCCAGTGAATCAAAGGGATCCTGGAAAATCATCTGAATTTTTAAACCCAGTGCCTTTCGCTGCTGCCGGTCAAGGTTTGATACCGATTTTGAATGAATCATCACCCTGCCTGACGTCAAGGGATAAAGCCCCATGATACATCTGCCCAGGGTTGTCTTCCCACACCCTGACTCCCCGACAATTCCGAGGGTCTGTCCTTTTTCAACATCGAAGGAAACGTCATCCACTGCGGCAATCCAGCGTTTTGGCCGAAGCAGTATTCCCTGGTGGACAGGAAAATATTTTTTCAGATGTTGAACGGACAAAACAACCATGACCCGATAATCCCTTTACTTGTTCTTTTTTTATCGACCGTCAGGATAAATGAAAACACCCGGAAAAGCGATCCTTTTTATCAAGGCAGCCTTTTCCGGGTGTTCGTGATCGCAAAAAATTATACAAAAGAGCTGTTTTATTTTTTATGGCACTCCCCGCATAGAACCGGTCCCTTGTTTGTTTCAAAATGACAGGAGCGGCATCTTATATGAAACGCTTCCCTGAGTGATACGGTATTATCAGGTGCTTTTTCAAGGTAATGGCAGTCAGAACAGTAGTAATCTTCCGATGATTCCCCTTCCACAAGCTTGTCGCCGTCATAGACATGGTGACAGAACGCACAGTCATATTCCAGGCCCGCTTTTTCGTTGTGGTCGTCATGATCGAATACGGCAGCGGTGCGCTGCGGGTTATCAAAAACACTGTTGTCAATGACCGGTACGGTTTCATTCCGGGAATGGGCCAAAAATGCAGTCAAGATACCGATTACCAACAGAATGTATGCTATAGATTTCCATTTCATGTTACACCCCACCCTGATAAATCGTCTTTTCCATTACCTCAAAAATAATGTCACTGAAAAACTTGACCTCCATATCCACCTTGTAGTAATGAACGATATCTTCCAGGCCACTGTGGCAGTTATGGCAGGGAGCGATCAGCACTTCCGCCCCGGTCTTCTCCAGTTGCTCCTTTTTGATCCTGTTATTCACCATCCGGGTATTTTTATAAGGCGGGCCGCAGTTGATCACCCCGCCGCCGGCTCCGCAACAAAAATTATGTTCGCGGTTCGGTGTCATTTCAATGAAGTTTTCACACAGCATCTTTACCATTTCACGGGCCTTGTCATGGAGACCCCGCCCCCTGGAAATATTGCAGGGGTCATGGAGTGTGACGCTTTTTTTGTATTTCTCTTTTATCTTGATACGCCCGGAGGTGAGCAGTTCATGGAAAAAATCGATGGCATGGACCAGTTCAATGGGCGGCATGCGCCATCCGACCCACCGGTTGCCGACGTCATATACCGACCGGAAGGCGTGTCCGCATTCTCCCATGACAATTTTCCTGACATGAAGGCGTGCCGCGGTTTCATAATGGGCCTTGGCAATACGTCCCGATATCTCGTAATCACCCGTGAACATGGCCATATTGCTGTTGTCCCATCCCGGGCCGGACGGCATTGTCCAGTTCATCCCGGCGGCATGCATTATGGCCGCTGCCTGGTAGATCAGTCCCGCCTGGAACTTGGGTTCCGGAGCAATGATCGAATACATGATATCCGCCCCGTCCTTGTCCAGAGGAATCCTGAGATCTTCAAACTCTTCCCTGGCATCTTCCTCCTGCCACTGAAGAGTATCGATCCACTCATCTTCCTTGACCCACATCTGGTTCATGGTGGCGGAATGACTGTTTACCGTATCCTGGATATAAAGCGGGGTTATCTCCAGCTTATGGCAGATTCTTCTCACTGTCAGCATCATGTAGGCTATATCGATGCCAAACGGACAATACATGGAACACCGCTTGCACACGTTGCATTCCGTATGACAGATCCTGACGGCATTTTTCAAAAACGGTTTTGACACATTCCCTTTTCTGGATATCATTTCCAGCAGGGTCTGTTTGACTTTGGCGGCCGGAGCGAATTTAGGATCCCTGTCATTGGATAAAAAATAAGCACAGGCATCTGCACAAAGACCGCACCGCATGCATGTATTGATATAGGTTTTAAACCGGGCACCTGTTTCTTTTGTCAGTACCTGGTTGATGATCCTGGCTGTTTTTTCGGGTGTCAGCCGTTCCAGCCCTTTTTCAACTGCCTCATCCATTGCTTCCAATTTTTCGCTGGATTGATCTTGAGGTTCAATTGTCTTGTCCTGCATGGATACCTCCTTGTTGATTACCAGTCCCTGGCATGCCTGACACCACCGAATTCAGACCCTGTATAGGCCCTTGAAAGCGGGGCCAGCACCATGTGAAAAAAGCGGGTGAAAGGGATTAACATCAGCATGAGCTCACCGGAAAGAATATGGAGGATAGTCATGTATTTATACATGAAAACCTGGTGGTATGAAAGAAATCCCGTGAAGAAAGGCAGCGCCACGATTACGATAAAAAGATAGTCCGCCGGGGTCGTAAGGTACTTTACCTCCGGTACGGTAATACGCCGGACAACGAAAAAGACCAGGGCCAGCAGCACCAGTACCGTTAAAAGGTCTGCCACTGAATCGCTCAAAGTGATCCATGACCATCCGAAAGCTTCTTCAAAAAGCACCAGGTGGGACAGTAAAAATATGGGAACAATGAACAAAAGCAGGTGAAAGACATAGGAAATACCCCAGAAAACAGGGCTCTGGCGGGTCGAGGCCGGGAAAAAAGGAATCACCCATGCCAGAATAGACCGTGCGGCATATTTCCAGGAAAAATAAGAATAAATAAACGGTTCTTTGGTGTTTATTTCCTGAACAAGCCTGAACAACCTGAATACCACGCCTCCTGCAAAAACCAGAAATGATATCCAGACCATGGGACCTGTAATAAAACCTATAAATGCATTCATGAGGTCTCCTTAAATTATATGAAATGGTCCACTGGAAAAATATGCCGGGTATAAATGCCGTTTTGAATGGATTTTACCATGATTTTTGATCCATCCGGGTTGATGACAGGATCGAACAGCATATCGTATTTGTCGGCATATACTTTTCCGTTCACTGCCAGCTGATAGGCTCCGTTTTTCTCAAAACGTGCGGCCACAATTTTTCCACTCTCATCAATGGCAGGCCGCCACAGTTTGTCTGCCGACAGGTCCCAGGCCCTGTCATTGACAGCCAGTGTCCAGAAATTGTGATCCTTGAGGACCGCTACCAGTGTTTCGCCCTTTTGAGAAAAAACCAGGTCTGAAATCATTTCATCTGCATGGACCTGCCAGGTTTTATCATCTTTTGCCACGGTCCATTTTCCAAAGGAATCCGATACCACGGCTGCAATACTGGAGTGATCCGGCGCGGCCGTCACCAGCCACAACTGCTCAAAAGCATGGGTCCAGAACTTTTCTGCATCCCTGTACAGCCACCATTTGCCACCTTCGCGTACAGGTGCCACCAAGGATGTACCGCCATTGATAAACAAGGGCTTCCATGCTGATTGAAATGTTTTATCCCACGGGGCATCTTTTTGAAAAATGTCATAGTCGGAACGGTTTTTTCTGAAAACATACGCCACATTTTTTCCGGAATCATCCAGGGCAATATCCCAGATATTCATGTGTTTTTCCGGCCGCACCGTCCCGTCGAGGGCCACGGAAAACAATCCTCTGGCAAACCCGTCTACATCTCCCTGGCCCATGGACACCACCTGCACCACGGCTGCCGTGGCCCCACTGTCGTGCATTGTGGCGTGGTTGAGATTTTCGTACAGGGTTTCCCAGGGCTGGTCATTGACAACCATGCCGTATTCCCCGTCTGTCTGAACAGCCGCCCCGACTAACGATCCGTCGGCGGAACACTGCAGGGCCCAGATATAATCAAACCATGTTTCCCATGCAGACCCGTCAATACAGACCGTCCACTCTTCCTCCCTGGCCACCAGTGATGCAAGTCTTCCATCCGGCAGAAAAGACAGGGCCCATGCTTTTTCAACCGGTTCCTCCCATGGCTCGTCGTTTACACAGACACTGAATTCTGCCTCGTCCAGGTTCACAATGGCAGCAATGTTTTTCCCGTCAGGGCTGACACAGGGTTCTTCCACCCAGTTAAAGCGGTCTTTCCATTCCTTGATCGGAATTTGTATTTTTTCTGTCTGCCAGTCCCACTCTGTCTTGTCATTCATTTTCCATCTCCGGATTTAGCATTATGGCCATACTCTTTTTTCAAATTAAAGAGTATTGTATCCAATGATGCTACACTTAACGGTTTTTCCAGTAACAAGTCAATACCCGATACCGAAATTTCTGCCATCAGTTCATCGGTAACAAGGGTGGTCATCAATATGCGGAAGATGCCGGGATTCAGTATTAACGCCCGGTTCAAAAGTTCCAAACCGTCCATGTCCGGCAGAAAATAATCCGACACCACCACCTGTACATCGTGTGTTTCAAGATAGGATAGCCCCTGAACCGCTGTTTCAAAAAACACGAACACCAACCTGGGATTATCGAGCAGTGTCTTCAGTGATTCTCGAACACACTTATTCTGATCAATCAGCATGACCTGCATGGCCGTTTCCATTCTGCCTTGGCTTTATCGGCTTTGAATCCTTATGGTTTCATTACCGACAGCAACCAACAGCACAAATCATACCAGAGAAAGCGGAATACAAAAAACCGGAACCTTTGTATAATTTTCGTTGAATATCAAGGTGTTGAAATTCAATGCATGCGGACATCAGGCTGTTACAGTTCATTTAAGATAGTTCATATTCAGTTTTTTCAAACATTGTGTTTGAAATAATTAGATTTTTAGAATTTTTTAGAATCTGCATCATCCCGGTTTGATGACGTCTGTTTTTTTTTATGTTTTTTCCACCGGTAGCGAAAAGTATGATGGTTCAACGACAAGAGCCTGGCAGCCCTGCTTTCGTTCCCGCCACTCATTTCAAGGGCTTTTTCCATATACTTTTTTTCCATGGCACAAAGCACGGTTTCCAGGTTGATGCCTTCCTGAGTCAAAGTCACCTGGTCCGGGTTTTCAACACCTGCTGCAGGAACAAAATCAACAGGTGAAGTATCCTTGAACCCGAGGTCCTCTGACTGAAGCTCATCTTCTTTTGCAACCAGTACAGCTCTTTCGATTATATTTTTCAATTCCCGCACATTGCCGGTGAATAGATGACCGCACAGTACAGCCATAGCGTTTTTTGAAATCCCGGTCAGATGTTTACCGAACTTAATATTGAATTCATATAAAAAATACTTGGCAAGCGATATGATGTCCTCTTTGCGGTCGTTCAATGCCGGAATTTTGGCCTTGACTACACAAAGCCTGAAAAAAAGATCCTTTCGAAACAACCCCTTTTCTATCAATACATCGAGATTTTTATTGGTTGCCGATACAACGCGGGTTTTGACCAGGTACTGCCTCGTTCCCCCGACCTTGTAAAATTCACCGCTTTCAAGAAACCTGAGCAGCTTGGCCTGGCCGGCCAGACTGAGATCCGCAACTTCATCCAAAAAAAGGGTGCCGCCGGCCGCAGCTTCAATAAAACCTTTTTTCCCCTTTTTCCTGGCACCGCTGAACGCTCCTTCTTCATATCCGAACAATTCGCTTTCAATCAGCTCTTCCGGGATAGCCGAGCAGTTGACCGCCACAAAAGGCCCCTGGAAAACCGGGCTGCGGGCATGTATGGCTTTTGCAATCAATTCCTTTCCCGTACCTGTTTCACCAAAAATCATGATGGGTGTGTCCGGACTTTTGGATACCATATTGATAAAATCCATCGTGTTTTCAATGTGTTTGCTTTCACCAATAAAACAGGGATGGTGTTCGTTTACATATTTTTCCTGGAGAATTCTCACTTCCTTTCTCAATGCAATGGAAGATATGGCTTTTTCCAGGGTAAGTTCCAGAAGATCCAGGTTTATCGGTTTCAAAACAAAATCAAAGGCCCCGAATTTCATGGATTCTATGACCAGATTGATATCTTCATAGGCAGTCACCATAATAACGGGGATCTCGGGCATCTGTTCCTTTACAAGACCGAGCACTTCTATTCCCCCGATACCGGGAAGACCGATATCCAGGAGGATGATATCCGGAACATCCTGGGCCAGGGCGGCCAGAAAATTCTCTCCGTCCCCGAATCCCTTGATGTCATAGATATCGGACAGGGTCAGTTCCAGAGAATCCCTGATGAATTCCTCATCATCCACTATCCATATGCTGTATTGAATGCTCATACCTGTCCGCCTTTTTCCAGGGGCAGTTCAATCAGAAATTCAACACCGCAGGGATTGCGGGATTTGAGTTTCAAGGACCCGCCGTGGTCGGTGATGACCCGGTGACAGATACTCAATCCGATCCCGGAGCTGTTGGCCTTGGTGGTATAAAACGGGTCGAACACCCTCGAATGTATGGCCTGTGGTATACCGGGACCTGTGTCCTTGATGGATATCAGCATTGAATTCCTTTTGGAACGGGTTTTAAGCTCTATACTCTTTTCTCCGCTGAAGTCTTTCATGGCTTCTACGGCGTTGGTTATAATATTCAGTATGACCTGTTCTATCAAATGGGGTTCAGCCCAGCAATCCGGAAGTGTTCCATCCAGGTCCTGCACAAAGCGGATTCCGTTTCTGCGCAGGGTCACTGATGTCAACTGGGCTACGTCATCGATATACTCATTGAGATTGACCATGACAAACCGGGGGTTGCCTGGCTTGGAAAAGTCCATTACGCGCCGGACAATGGATTCAACCTTGTGGGAGGCCATTTCGATTTTATCTATGATATCGACTGTGTCACCTGAATTATCCATGGACATGCATCTTTTTTTCAATGCCTTCAGGTATATGTTGATCCCGGACAGCGGGTTCCTGATTTCATGGGCCATCCCGGCGGTCACACGGCCCAGTGATGCCATTTTATCCTGAATCTGAAGAAATTTTTCCACTTCTTTTGAATTCGTTGTATCCATCATGTTCACAAGAACCGACTCAACTCCAAGGTAGTCAATCAGCCTTGCACTAAGCAGCGCCCACCGGAGGCGAAAATCACTTTTGCTTTCACCGGCTGGATGATACCTGAAATCCATCATTACATGGTCTTTGTTTTTATCCAACAGATCATGGTAGGCCTTTTTCACAGCCTCTTTGTCTTCTGAATAGACAAACGGAAAATCCGGGGGTTTGAATACCTGTTTCAAGTAGCGGTGCTCTGGTCTGCGGCCGGTATTATAATACAGGATCTCGTCTTTAAGGGCAATGACTATGCAGTTCAGGGAGTTTTCCACCAGGGCCTTGAAACGAGCATTGCTGTCTGATTTATATTGTTCGGCAGCGCGCCGTTTTTTTTCAAGATCGATCCGGTAAAGTCCTAAAGCTATATCATTGGCAATTTCCTGCACTATTATTTTTTCGAACGGATCCAGGGAAAGCTTTCTTGGAATGTACAGGACCATGAATCCATAGGTTTTTTGATCATGGACAAGCCGTGCGGCAAGCACACCCCGGCGAACATCAGGTTCGGACAATACGCAGTTCAGGCAGAGGTCGTGGGGATCGGCCGTGCTGAAAAGCTTGTCAGATACCATCAGCTTATTAATGCAACGGGGAATGTTTCCGGATTCCACCTGCCGGCGCAGTATACCAAATTGCCTGAGAAGCCCGGCATGAACCATGTGAGAAATGGTGCCGCCCTCATCAGCCAGGCAGATCCAGGCATTGTAATATCCCCTGTTTTCCACCAGTATGTCACAAGCCGACTGAATCAACACGATTGGATCGTTTTCAGTGATGAGAATCTTGCCGATCCGTCGAAGGGCAAGCAGGACCCGGTTCAGGTGCTCAATCTGTTCAACGCTGGAATTGTTACCAAGATCCTGTTTCATTCTCTGTGTCATTGACGTTTTTTTCAAGACTTTAAATACGGTACCTTCTAATTAGATAGTCGCAACAGAAAAAGCAAGGATTAGTTTGTCTCTGGATTATCAAAAAAGAATGAAACAGGGAAGCTGCCGGGAAAAAATTTTCCCGGCAGCGGTATGCAGGCAAGGTGGTCAGTATTTTATCAATACGCCTGCAATACAGGTAATTCGTTTTCTTTCAGGTGAACGCATTGAAAGTTCAGGCTTTGGATGCATATTTTCACTGAATTTGGGTCGACCGGGCAGTGCAGACACATTTTCCAGGCGGCATGCCCCCCTGGCAACCATGGCACTGCCTGCAATGAAAAGACCTAAACCCGCCAGGTTCAGCCAGGGCATGAAATGGCTGTCACTCCCGGCCACCAGCAGTCCCGATACCCAGATTGCGGCGCCGGCGCCGGTCAATGCGTGACTTTTCAATTTATGTATATTCACTTGCATGGTATCTCCTTTCTTTTTTATTTTATTCAACAACTTGTTGCATTAATTAAACACGCCGTACAAAAAAAATCAGCGGTACTCTCTGCAGCTCCAGATAATCTTTCCTATGATTCTAACTTTTTGAGCATCATCCTTTTCAAGGTAAATCGGCTGGTAATCACGGTTATCGCTGCACAAAACCAGCTTGTCCGGATGTTTTTCCAGGCGCTTGACCAAAATGGTGTCTTCCACGCCGACAGCATAAATTGCGCCGGCGATTATTTCTTTTCTTGACTGATCGATTAAAACGGTATCGCCTTCCCGGATAACCGGCTCCATGCTCTGGCCGAAGACTTCCATGGCCACCATTCCGGCGGAAGAACCTTTTTTTGAAAGCCAGGAGGACTGAAAGGCGAGATGCCCGATAACTCCTTCGCCTACATCAAACGAGCCGGTACCCGCAGAAAGCCTGGCCTCGACGACAGGGATGCTGGTAATGGATTCTTCTGTTTCATGTCCTTCTGAAAACATACTGCCGACACCAGTTTCGATCCACCTGGGACTGAAGCCGAATTTGCGGTAAAGTTTTAAAACCCACTTGTCCGGAACCTGATTTTTATGACGGGCATGGGTAATACCAGACCGGTTTATCCCCAGGGCATCCGCCAGCTCAGCCTGGGAACTGATCCCGGTTTTTTCCATTATTCGAAAAATCAATTGATCCACTTTATTGGCTGACATGGGCGTTATCCTAAATTCAATACCTGTTTATGCATCACTAGAATTCTTTTTCCCATGGATGATTAAAAAATGCAACAAAAAAATGCATGTTCTGTTGTTTTTTTAAAAAACACCATTCTTACAGGTCCAGCGACATGATAACCATGCCGGATTCCCTGCTGAAATCAGCGATCATTTCCACGGTAACCCTGTCTCCCATCAGCCGGTTCAATCTTGGTGCAGTGAATCCGAACCGGATACCCCCTGATTCCATCCTGTTTCCTGAATGAACCGGGATATCCAAAGATCTGAAGGCCACGGCCTGTTTTTTCATATCGAAACCCGAAGGCGCAAGGATATCAAAGCTTGCAGCCCTGACCGCCTGGTTCGCCGCCTGTACAATCCGTTGATTCACCCCGGTCTGAAGCGATTGCTCTCCTGTGATATCCTCTGCCAGAACAACTGCTGCCATGACAGCCAGTCCCATTGTCACGGCAAAGACTGTCAAAACACCCTGCCTTAAACGTGATGCAATGAAATCCCCCATGACTTTCTCCTTAGATATTATCGATAAAGTTTTTTTGATCGTCATTCAATGTAACAGCAATAATCATGCAAACCTTATCGATACCGACTGCCCTGCCCCCATCGGACACTGTCGCCGATCGCCTTGAACAGGCCTTTTTCAGGACTAACAAATCATGGTGAATATTTTGCTCCTGCCGGACCGGACTGTCCGGCCACAAATATAACAGTGATATTTAACTATTTTTCATAATATCTCGATGATATTTCACCAGACTGTATTTATCCGGTGTCATCCTGTGCCGATACCAGAAAAAAACTGACACCCTGAACGAAGCCGGCGTGCGCCGGCAATACCCAGAAGACCTATGCTGAAAAG
>CAYNHL010000052.1:0-23480 GCA_964397015.1 uncultured Desulfobacterales bacterium
GCAAAAGCCTGCAGCCAGTAACAAAAAACCGATAACAGTGTTTTTTTTCAAACTTGTATTTTTCATTGACAAGGACTCCTTAAAAAACTGTTTGTAGGGTTGAAATTTCTGGATAATACGATAATATGCCGTTGCCAGTCAACAATAATGCACTGCAAATTATCAAAAATATTGTCGACAGAACAGTCAAAATATGCTTGAATACTTTCCTTTATGTCCTTTCACTGGAATTACGGACCCGGAGGGTTGGATGGTGGATTTAAAAAACATGATAAGCCGGTGCCCGCTTTTCAAAGATCTTTCTGTCGATGAAGCAGACCAGTTGTCCCGCCTGGTGGAATACCGCCCGGTTATACCTGGAGAAAAACTTGCCTGTGAAAATGAAGAAGCGGACTGCTATTTCATGCTTGAAAAGGGGGTCCTGCTGCTTGCAGCTGCAGGGGAAAAAGCTGCAGTACTGGAATCGGAAGGCGATTTTGCCGGGTTTGAATTAATGACATCCTTGGATGGAACCTATACTGCCGGGTTGACCGTGCTCGAATCCGGAGGTGTGCTGGCTTTTTCGATCCCTGAGTTCCATGAGTGGCTTCAGGAGGATGAGGCTATTCAGCGGCAGGTTATGTCATCGTGGACCGAAATGGTGAACAGGATTGCTCCTTGGATATGAAAGGGGGATGTTTTGTACGGACTGGAAGCAATTAATGAATACAATGGATGGGCGGTAGCCACTGTCGGGATTTCCATTGTTTTTACAGGGCTGGTGCTGCTTTCCCTGATTATCTCACAACTCCACAAGGTGCTGAACTTCAAGCCGGGATCCAAAAAGAAAGGCCGGACAGCGGCAGCCTCGCCTGCCGCTGTCCCGGCCATAGAAGATATACCGGAATTTTCCAGCGCCCAGAAACAGGCAGCCAGACAGTTCATGCACCTTGCTGCCATGCTGGGAAGCGGTTTTCCTATGTCCGAATTATTGAACAAGGCGGTGGCCAGCGGGCTGGATCAACCCCATTCCCTCTTGAGTCTTCTGGTAAAATCACGCATTTTAACTCCCGACGGACAAGGTTATTTCAACTGGAACCAGGACAGGTTCGAGCAGATTGTCTCTCACTCAACTTAGAAGAGCAGGGCTATGGATGCATTATTCTTAGAATTTTTCCACAATACCGGGTTTTACTTATGCGACTACCGGCATGTGATCATGATTGTCATCGGTTGTGCTTTTATTTATCTCGGAATTGCCAAACACTACGAACCTTTATTGCTGGTGCCCATCGGGTTCGGCATGCTGGTTGGAAATATCCCGGTTTTCAGGGGGCTGGGACTGGGTATCTATGAAGCCGGCTCCGTGCTTCACTACCTGTATTTCGGGGTAACCCAGGGTATTTATCCCCCATTGATTTTTCTAGGTATAGGGGCCATGACCGATTTTTCGACCCTGCTGGCCAGACCCGTGCTCATGCTTCTGGGGGCAGCCGCCCAGGCTGGTATTTTTATAACGTTCCTGGGCGCGCTGGCCCTGGGATTCGCCCCTAACGAAGCCTCGGCCATTGCCATTATCGGGGGTGCAGACGGTCCGACCGCCATTTTTCTGACTGCCAAGCTGGCACCGTCTCTTATCGGCCCCATTGCAGTGGCGGCCTATTCCTACATGGCACTGGTGCCAGTTATACAGCCGCCCATCATGAAACTGCTGACCACCAGAAAAGAGCGCCTGATCAGGATGGAAGAGCCCAGGGTGGTTTCAAAAAAAGAAAAAATCATTTTTCCCATTGTATCCTTTCTTCTCTGCTGTTTCCTGGCTCCGGCAGCGCTTCCTCTGCTCGGAATGCTGTGCTTCGGCAACCTGCTCAAGGAGGCCGTCGTTACCGAGCGGCTGGCAGTAGCGGCACGGGGTCCGGTTATAGATACAGCCACGATTCTGCTCGGGCTTACCGTTGGCGCAAGTACCCAGGGAGATGTTTTTTTGACCAGTTCATCTGTCAGGATTTTTCTTCTCGGGGCCTGCGCTTTCGCCATTGCAACGGCCTGCGGCCTTGTTTTCGCCAAGATCATGAACCTGTTCTTGAAAACGAAAATCAATCCGTTGCTGGGGGCGGCAGGTGTCTCCGCGGTGCCTGATTCTGCAAGGGTAGTCCAGCACATGGGTCAAAAGGAAGACCCTACAAATTTTCTGCTGATGCATGCCATGGCGCCCAATGTTTCAGGCGTGATCGGCTCAGCTATTGCCGCAGGTGTCCTGTGGAGCCTTATGGCCTGATTGTCGGGTAAAGCTACCAGGCTTTGGTCCCGATTTTTTCAAGGCGGTATTCCCGGGTTCCTATTTCCAGTTTTTGAGCATATTCAAGCTGGTATTCCCAGTCCACTGAAGGATAGAGTCCCTTGAACTTATCATCTCCGGGATTGAGGTGGCTGGTTAAAATGGAATCCGGCAGGGCTGCCTCGCGGTTCACAAGATCTGCGCTGGCCTGGTCCAGTGCTACAGGATCGCTTGATGCCACGACCCCTATGTTCCTGACAATGGGGGATTCATTGTACGAAAGACAGTCACATTTGGGGCTGATATCGGCAATGAAGTTGATGAAAAAGCTTTTTTTCTTTTTGGTGTCCAGCAGTCCCCTGGTATATTCCACCATTTTTTCCATGAAAACCGGAACGGTCTGGTTCCAGTTGATTTTGACGGAACCGGTGGGGCAGCGCACAATGCATTCTCCGCATCCAATGCAGGTTTCAGGGTTGATGACGGCTTTTTCCTCCACCAGGGAGATAGCGGCTTCAGGGCAGTGATCCGCACACTGACCACAACCTGTACAGGTTTTTTTCTTGATTTTGGGACTGACATTGGAGTGCTGGTCCAGCTTGCCTTTTCTGGAGGCACATCCCATGCCCAGGTTTTTAAGGGCGCCGCCGAATCCCGTCAGTTCGTGTCCCTTGAAATGGGCTACGGACACCAGTGCATCCGCCTTGACAATTTCTGAGCCAAGATAAACCTTTTGGCAGTTTTTCAGGTTGACGGCAAGTGCGGTTTCGGATTTTCCCCTGAGACCGTCTGCAATAATGACGGGCACGCCTCCCATCGATGAAAATGAAAATCCGTTTTCGACAGCGGTGATAAGGTGGGAGACCGCATCACTTCTGGCACCTGCATACAATGTATTGGCATCGGTGAGGAAAGGTATTGCACCATGTTTTTTTATGGTCCTGGCAATGGCTGCTATGTAGGGGGGGCGGATATAGGCCGTATTGCCCCGTTCACCGAAATGAAGTTTTACAGCCGTCAGATCATCTTTTTGCAGTGCGGTTTTGATACCGGCAGTGTCTATGAGCCGGGACAGCTTGTCCGGCAGGTTTTCCCTGGACGTGGCCGTGAAATCCATAAAAAATACCGTGGCAGTCATGGTGTACTCCTTTGATACATAGGTGTCTTTTTAATCATTTTTAAAGCATACGGTATTCTGAAGTAAAACTCAACTCCCCGGGTAAAAACAAAGGCTTCCGGGGAGTTGAAACATTCAGATCATGGTTTGAAGCAGGCGGTACAGGGTGCGTTTGGCCAGTATGTCGCTGCTGATAATGCCTGCAACCACATTGCCGCTTACAATGGGCATGGCGGAAATCTCGTTGTTCTCAAGAATCCGTATGCAGTCTATTATGGTTGCTTCCGGGTCGGCGGTGATCACGTCGGCGGTCATGATCCTGGTCAAAGGGCTGTCCATGGGGAATTTCTGGGCCATGGCACGGGTAATATCCCAGTGGGTGACTATACCTATGAGTTTGCCTTTTTCCGATACTACGCAGACCATTGTGCTGTTTGCATCCACCATCAACTGAGCGGCCTGGGTGATGTTCCGGTCTACGGCAATGGTCGGGGCTTGTTCCATGACATCTTTTGCCTGTCTGGTTTTTTCCATTTCCGCAATGCGGCTGACACTGATCTGTTCGGCTACTTCACATGGCAGGCTGTCATGGTCACGGCACAGCCCTTCCACAAGTTCTTCCATGTTACGCCGGATAACGGTTTCCAGTTTATCAACCGCAGCCTTTCGCCGTTTTTCAGACAGTTCTGCAAACTCGGCCTCGTTCTGCTTGAGCCAGTCATTGCCTGCCGTTTCGTCTCCTAAGCGGTCCCGGGGTATCAGCAGGTGATCAGGGGTGGGGATTATGCGTTCATGGGCAGCATAGATCACCCCGCCGGAATTGACAAGGTAATCTGTCGCAATCAAAGTGCCACGGTCGCGGTAAACGTGACGCTCCATACGTCGTCTTTCAGCCTTGCGGGCTGAATTAGGGGAATAGGTGTTGGCCCCTTCCACGATAATCCGCCATTTTCCCATCCGGTCCACGGTCATGCTCGGCCTTGTGCTGTTGTCAATATCGAGGTAGTTGAATACAGGAGAGGCGGGCACCAGGCAGAAGGCCGATTCGGTCAGCAGGTTGTTGGCGGAATTTGAAAAGACCATATCCTTGACCTTTGGATCCGGGTCATGCAGAATGTGGTCGTGAAAATACTGCCTTGCAACTTCGCCGTGGGTTTTCCACATGTCAAACAGCACCTGCCAGGGCAGGCCGGCCTCATGGTACAGGTATCCTGTGGCGTCACTGATTCCTTTTATGACCGGGCAGCTGTCCGGGTCATAGTCGTGGAAGATACGGGCCACGTGTGCCCCCACGGCCCCGAATCCCTGGATCAGTATGTCCATGTCCCCCGGGTCGGGTATGATCAGGTCCCTGAACTGCGGCAGCTGCCTGAGCCGGGGCAGGTGAGTCAGCAGGGCCTTGGTCGCCACCACCACCCCGTTGGCGGCTCCGCCTAGCTCGTCTATCCGGTTGCCGCCCATGTCGGCGGGCTTGGATACCACGTTGTTGAGCCCGTTTTCAATGGCAAATGTTTTCATGTCTGCGTCATTGGTTCCCACATCGGGTCCCGGGATATAGATATCGGTGTACCGGGCCAGAAGGCGGCCGAACCCTTTTATGACTGCATGACGGTCATCCCTGGAAAGGTCGCGGCTGGAAACGATGCCTGATTTCCCGCCGCCGAAGGGCAGGTCTGCAGCAGCATTTTTCAAAGTCATGCCCCGGGCCAGGTTATGCACGATATCGGGCGTGATATCGGGAAGCATCCTGGTGCCGCCCATGGCGGGACTTCCCATGGCCAGGTTGTCCACCACCACATACCCTCCGATTTCAAGGGGACTTTCGTCGTTCCACATGCAGGCCACCAGCCTTGGACCCAGGCGGTCAACCTTGATGCCCAGGCGTTGAAGGCGGTCGACGTCCAGGGGACCGAATTCCATGTAGCAATGAGGTCCCAGGCGGGTGAGCCGGGTTTGCCATACATGCTCCGGCAGTCTGTCCGACAGGTATTGGTGCATAAGTTTCGGGATCATTTGCCTGTCCTTTCACCTGAATGCAGATGCCGGGCTGCGATGACACCGGTGCCGGATTCTATCAGCGCCCTGGCTGTCAGGTTGACGGAATGGTGTTTGTCCAGGTAGTTGAGCTGCATTTTTTCCATCAGGTCGTTGTCCATGATTTCCTGGCGGGTCAAAAAATAATTCAGGATATCCGAAGGATGGTCCCGCTTTTCTTCAACCTCTGTTTCACCCCCTTCATGTTTGGCAGAGACATTGGGGACTTTTTTGGCTAATTCAATCAGCTCGTCTCGGCGGTTATAGGGCTGGCATACAATGGATTTATAGGTTTCAGTGATGTGGTGTTCAAACCGGACCTGGTTTTCCAGCCCCAGGTTTTTTCTGATTTCGCTGGCCGCCATGATGGTGTTGTTGTCCACGGCGTTGCTCAGGTTGAATCCCACCAGGCTGGTCGATCCGTCAGGCCGCGCGAACATTCTTGCTGTCATGAGGGTCCACAGGATGAAAAACGGGTTGTCATTGCCGACGAAAACCGAGATTTTAAACTGGATGTCCACTCCCATACGGTGCATGAAATATCCGAGCAGTATGGTGCCGGGATTTATGTTCAGTACCTGCTGGATGCCGTACCTGGTGTAATATTCCAGATATTCTTGTGCCCACAGGTACGGGTGGTCGTTGGGCTGGCCGATCCCGGTGAAATACCCTGTGATGGTATCCGGGCCGCCCAGATGAATATTGCAGCCGTCCGTGCCGCGAGTGTCCAGGGATTCCACATAGGTAGCCCCGATGATCTGCATGGCCAGCGCAGTGGCAAGGATATCTCCCTGGTCTTCGACCTGTTCTTTCATGTTTCTTACCCGGATAATCCGGCCGGGCATCAGCTCCTTGTTTGCTATGCTCTGTCTGGCCTGTTCGATCAGCCAGGGGAAAAACTGAAGGGCGGAAATTTCAAGGGTGACTGCATTGGCGGTATTCAATGTGGATAAATCAGCATCCTTGCCGAGCACGCCTTTGCAGTATTCATCCATGGACACGAATGCCCCCTCATCCCTTCTGGCCATGAGCCATTCAAGATCTGCCACATATGGCGAATCAACGGCTTTGAGGCGCTGCATCAGTTTTTCTGGGTCACGGGCCTGCCTTGCTTTTTCATTTATGGCCTCTGCGCCGCCATATGATTCTATCAATTTTGTGAGCCGTTGGATCAGCGGATTGTCCTTGCTGGTAAGAAAACTGTTGATTGCTGCTATATCATCAGGTGAAACAGCTAAATTTTGATTCAGGTCTGTCATGGTATCTTCCTTTATTTACCGGGCCATGGCGGCCAGAAATTTTTCTTTTTCACCGTCCATCATGTGATAGCAGTGCTGGTCTCCGGGAAAGTTCTCGTTTCGTACGTCGTCGCAATAGGCGCTCATGGCCTCGGTTACAATTGTTGCGACGTCACAGTATTTTTTGACGAATTTCGGAGTGAAGGCCTGGAACTGCCCGATAAGGTCGGATACAATCAAGAGCTGTCCGTCACACTCCCTGCCGGCACCGATTGAATAGACCGGTATGGTCAGAGTTTTGGCGATATAGGCTGTTACTTCGGGCGGTACGGCTTCCACGAGAAGCATGTGGGCGCCTGCCGCCTGAACTGCCAGCGCATCTTCTACCACCAGCGCGGCGTTTTGGGCTGTCCGTCCCTGGGCTTTGTGGCCCCCTAAAATTCCCGAGCTCTGGGGAGTCAGTCCGATATGCCCTATGACCACGATTCCGGCCGATACAATGGCCTCTATCCTGGATACCACCCTGGTGCCGCCTTCAAGTTTTACGGCATCCACGTTTGCTTCTTTAACGAAACGTCCGGCATTCAGGACCGCGTCTTCGTCAGAGACCTGGTAGCTCATGAAGGGCATGTCCCCTACAACAAATGTGTCGGGCGCTCCGCGCCGCACAGCGTCACAGTGCACGATGCACTGGTCCATGGTGACCGGTACAGTGCCCTGGTAGCCATAGACACACATGCCCAGTGAATCGCCCACCAGCAGCATGTCCAGTCCCGCTTTCTGGGCAAACTGGGCCGTGGGAAAATCATAGGCCGTCAGCCATGTCACTTTTTCCTTCCCGGCTTTCATCTGATAAAAATCATGAATCGCTTTTTTCTTTGCCATGCTGCACCTCCGTTTTATTGTTAAGGGTGGTTTCTTCGGCTGCATCTATGGGCCATCCTCCATCCGGCTTGACTTCGGAATATACAAGGAAGGTTTCAATTCTTCCCATGCCCGGTATGGTCGCCAGGCTGTTTTTTATTATATCTCCAAGATCATTGAGGGTGGGTGCCACAATATGGAGAAGGTAGTCAAACCGTCCGGTAATGTGGTAGCAGGCCCTGACATTCGGGATTTTCCCGATTTCTTTTTCAAGTATCTCGATGTCCTTTACATTGTGGCGGTGGAGTGAAATGCATGCGAATCCCTGGGCATTGAGCCCGAGTTTCTGTGGATCCACCACTGCCCTGTATCCTTTCAATATCCCTTTTTCTTCGAGACGCTTCACCCTGTCCAGCATGGTGGAAGGAGCAAGCCCGGTCTCCCTGGCAAGTTCGGCATTTTTCTTACGGCCGTCTTTTTGCAGTGCTTTCAGCGTGTGGCGGTCAATCTGGTCCATGGCATGTCCATTTCTATCAAATTCGATCAATCATTGTTATAATCTAATTTTTCACAGTTAATTTATTGAATATCCGAATTTAATTTGAATGTCAACCGGGTATATCAAATTTGTAATGCTATTTTATATGCTGTATTCCACTGGATTTACTGTCATAAAGAATCTTAAAGTAAGCTTTTTTTTTATGGTGAATACATGATATGAACAGGCATGAAAAAAGATGGATTGACAGGAGCCGGTGAATGATGATTGAAAAACTGTCAGCGATATACGGCCTTTATGAGGAGGCAATCGAGGAGCCTGAACCCGGAAGCCGCCCGTGTCCACTGCTGGAAAATGAGACCTGCCCAGTGTATGACATCAGGCCTTTCGGCTGCAGGGCAATGTTGTCCCAGGCAGACTGTGCGGCAAATGGATACGCTCAAATGCCGCCTCTGGCATTGACTGTCAACCATGTTTTCATGCAGTTCATAGAACACCTGGATGCCGGGGGAGTATCCGGGAACCTTGCGGATCTGCTTTTGTGGCAGCTCGATAATAATAGTTTCGGTCAGGGACTTGTTAACACCCCTACAGTTGATGCCGGGGCCGGAGAAAAGCAGGTACTGATTTCAAACCATCCCATTTCAGGGTTCATGATCCCCCCGGAACACCGGGAAAGAGTCAAGCCTCTTTTGGCAAGGCTTTCAAATATTGTAGCCGGGTAAAACCGTTGACTTTTCACCTGGATTTATATTATGGGTAAAGCATCGTGATACAGTTTGCGAACCATAAAACCTGACAGGAAGCAAGGAAAAATAAAAGATGAGCAAAAATGTGGTGGAGCGGATAGACAACCTGGTTGATGTGCGCACAGTCCTTGTCAGTGTATCGGACAAGACAGGGCTGGATGACTTTATTCCTGCACTGCTTGAAATAAACCCCGATATACGGATTTTATCCACAGGCGGAACTTTCAAGCGGATCAGCGACATACTCGGGAGCCGGGCTCACGGAGTCCTGCAGCAGGTCAGTGAGTATACAGGCCAGAAAGAGACCCAGGGAGGGCTGGTAAAAACTCTTGATTTTAAAATTTACCTGGGACTGTTGACAGAGACCTACAATGAAGCTCACCAGGATGATCTTGCCCAGGCAGGCGCACGGCCCATAGATATGGTGGTCGTGAACCTGTATCCGTTTTCAAAAACCGTTGCCGGAGAGCAGGTGACCTGTGAAAAAGCAAGGGGCGAGATCGATATCGGAGGTCCTGCCATGATCCGTGCGGCTGCCAAGAATTTTATACGGGTGGCATCTGTGGTGGACCCGGCATCCTATCCACAGGTTATTTCAATTTTGAAAAAGCATGACGGAGCTCTCGGTCTCGAAGACAGGTTAGAACTGGCCCGTAAAGCCTTTGCCCATACAGCGGCTTATGACCAGGCCATTTCTGCCTACCTTGAAAACATACCCTTTGAATCGGTCGATGCCTGCTATCGAACAGGAGAATAAACCATGACGAGTGATTTGAAACAGATGTACAAAACCATTATGGACGATCATTTTACCCCGGCAATGGAAATTTCATTTGTGGCCGGTGACAATAGCCGCCAGACCCTTTTTTATGAAAAGGTCTCCTGGGTGATCGACGGAGTGGAAAAAGGCCTTAGATACGGTGAAAACCCCGGACAGGAAGCGGCATTGTACAAACTGGTCAACGGTAACCTTGCGCTCGGGGACGTAAGGACCATCGAACCTGGAAAATACCTGGTATCCGACATCGAGCTGCTTCAGTCCGGAAAACATCCGGGCAAGACCAACCTGACCGATGCAGACAATGCCCTGAATATCCTGAGATATTTTTCCGACCGGCCCTGTGCGGTGATTGTCAAGCACAACAACCCCTGCGGTGTGGCCCGTGCAGAAAGCCTGGAATCGGCTTATACCAGAGCCTACATGGCGGACCGGGTGGCCGCTTTTGGCGGATGTATCGCCCTGAACCGGGCAGTGGACAAATCAACTGCGGAAGCAATTGCAGCCCAGTATGCCGAAGTTGTCGTCGCACCTGAGTTTGAAGAAGGGTCGGTGGATATCCTGTCAAAGCGCAGCAATCTGCGCGTTATACGCATACATGCAATGGAGCGTCTGCATACCTTTGTCAATGAGCGCGTACTGGATATGAAAAGCCTGATGGACGGAGGCATGATCACCCAATGGTCGTTTGTACCCAGGACCCTTTCAAAAGATGACCTGGTTACGGCCACGGCGGAATACAAGGGGAAAAAATACAAAGTAGAACGCGAGCCCACGCCTTCTGAATACGATGACATGCTGTTCGGGTGGCTGGTGGAAACCGGGATAACATCCAATTCCGTGATTTATGTCAAGGACAATGTGACCGTGGGGATAGGTACCGGGGAGCAGGACCGGGTCGGTGTGGCAGAGATAGCGGTTGACAAGGCCTACCGCAAGCTCATGGACCGGTACAGTTTCCAGCGGTTCAATACACCCTATTCAGACCTTGCAGACCATGATAAAAGAGAGGCCATCGCAAAAGAGGTCGAAAAGCTAAAGGGCGGGCTCAAGGGCGCCTGCATGGTATCCGACGCCTTTTTTCCCTTCAGGGACGGAATCGATGTAGGGCTGAGGCAGGGTGTTAAATCCGTTATCCAGCCGGGGGGCTCATTGAATGATTACCAGTCCGTAGAGGCCTGCAATGAATATGGTGCGACCATGGTGTTTACCGGCCAGAGAAGCTTCAAACATTGACGTCAGGCAAAAAGTGACAGCTGGTCCCGCCTGGCATCCGCATGCTGGATGGTCACCCGGATTATATCACCGTTTTTCAGTCTCAATCCGCTTGCCGGCAGCCGGGCTTCCAGCATGAATTCCTTTATCAATACGGTATAAAAATCTTTACGGTTTTCTAAGACAAGGGATTCAAAATCTTTTCCCCGCTGTGATTCCAGGTATTTCAAGAGCCAGTATCGCTTTCGCAGGAACTGTAGCCGGTTGGCATTGGCAATCGGGGTGGTCATGATCTGCAGAAGATTTTCCATGCTGTCTTTTGAATAGCCCGGTTCATAGCCCATAATGGCCCGCAGCTGACGTTGTGTCAGCAGGTCGTGATACCGCCGGATAGGGGATGTGGCCGTGACATAACTGTCCACGCCCAGCCCTGCATGCATTTGCGGGTCAGGGCAGATGACGACGCGGCTGAGTTGTCTGCGCTGCATGACATTGAGCAGCAGTGATTCTTCAATACCTTTGAACAGCCTTTGTTTCGGAGCGGTCTGTGACCTGAACACCGCCGGCATATCGTTGTCTGCCAGGAATTTGGCCATCAGGGAATTGGCAAAAATCATCATTTCCGAGATCAGCATCCTGGCCGGATTTTCCCGGTCAATCTTGGCATAATTGATCTCGTTGTTTTCATCGATCCAGATATTGACCTCCGGCAGGGTGATCTGCACGGCGCCGGCCTTGAGGCGCTTTTCCCTGAGCATCTGGGCGATTTTGTAAAGGGTGGTGACCGGGTCGTCCTTGCCGTTGAGCAGGTTGGCCTCGGTATAGGTCATCTGCTGCCGGACCTTGATGATACTGGGAACGATTGAATACTCCATGATTTCAAAAAACCGGTTCAGTTTCACCATGGTCGACACAGCGGGTCTGGGTTCACCTTCTTTCAGGCTGCACAGGTCTTCTGAAAGCTCGGGCGGGATCATGGATATCTTGTCGTCAGGCATGTAGATGGAGCTGCCTCTGTGTTTTGCCTGGAGGTCGATATCATCACCCTCCTTGATATAGTGGCCCACGTCGATGATGTGGACACCAAGGGTATATCCATCGTCTGTTTTTTCAAGGCTGACCGCATCATCGATATCCAGGGTTGACTGACCGTCAATTGTAATTGTCGGTATGCCGGTGAAATCGTGCCGCAGAGGATCGTCAAGAAAATCATTCTGGTTTACGGAAAGTTCCGCGGACCTGGACAAGGCGGTTTTCGGGAACTTTACTGGAATATCCAGGCGGAGCAGGTCTATATTTTCATGGATATCCCATACACCGGCTTTTACCATCACAGTGAAAATCTGGTCAGGTGAATTCATGCCGGCTTTTTTCAGCATCAGCTTGGCAATTCCGGCATGGGATGCATCATTGCCGAAAAGGTAATAGGATTTTAAAACATCGACTACCCTGGGATTGATGTTGTTGGTCTGGCTCTTTTCAGCATCAATCCATGAAGAGAGCCATGCAGCACCCTGCTGTATCAGTATTTCCCTTTTTTCGGCCTCTTCGAGCTGCTGTTTTTTTGCGGCCACCTGCTCGGGTGAAAGGGGAACAAGGGTGGTGTTGTTGAACTGGAAATAAAGCCTGTCATGGAAAAAGGCCCTTATTACCGCTGATTCATGGTCGGAGCTGATCGGGCCGTCAAAGCAGAACATGGTCATGGTCGGGATGTCGATGGTCTGGTTTCTTTCATCGTGCAGAATTTCCCATAACTCTGTGATGTCGATGCGGCTGGATAGTTGTTTTCTGAGCTCGGCCGATTGTTTGAGTTCTGTGACTAAGGTATTGCGGGGCAGGGCGGGGTCCAGCCTGCTTTTGGAAACATGGGACAGGCGTTTTTCAGAAATACTGACTTCCCTGTTGTTTTCAGTGAGCAGGCGCAGTTTTCCCTTGCTTTCGTTCAGGATAACCGCTGAAATAATTTTTTGCTGTTCGATGTATTCAACAATATGGCCGATATTCATGGAATCGACCATACCACCGAAGGCCGTGAAAAGTCAAATGCAGTTGGCGGCAAGTGCCTTGAAAAAAGGCTTTTAATCCTGTAAACTGAAGGGTATGGGGCGCAAGACAAAAAAAAATAAAAATAAAATTCAGGTTCTGGCACCCGGCCATGATTTTTACGGGGCCTTTGGTGTCGAGCCCCCAACCATTGAGCCACCGCCTGGGGAACCGGACAGCACAGCGCTTGAACCTGAATTTAATAAACTGCTTGAGGAAAATCTCAAGGGCCGTTCTGCCTCGGCCATGCTGCGTGCCAAGAAAGAGAGGAAAATCCAGCCGTCACTTCCGCTTCAAAAGCGCCTCAAAAGATATCCTGCACCGGAGTGCGAGCTGGATCTTCACGGGTTTAACGCAATCGGGGCCAGGCTGCAGACAGACTCGTTCATAAGAACCCGCTGGCAGCAGGGTTTTTTTACCCTGCGCTTGATCGTGGGAAAAGGCCGGCATTCTGAATCCGGGGCCGTACTGCCGGATGTGGCCGAAGATCTCTTGGTCTCGTTGAAAAAAGAAGGACTGGTCCTGCATTATGAATGGGAAAAGAAGAAAAAAACACAAAGCGGCGCTGTCATTGTCTACTTGAAACGCTTTACCGGTTGAGCTGGTATTTGGAAACCGCCCTGTTATGCTCCTTGAGTGTCTTGGAAAAATAATGAGATCCGTCATTCCTGGATACAAAGAATAAAAACGGGGTCGATTCCGGCTCCAGTGCAGCCTGGATGGATAATTTCCCGGGACTGGCAATGGGGCCGGGTGGAAGCCCCTTTATTGCATAGGTATTGTAAGGTGTCCGGGTGGTCAGGTGCCGGCGGGTGATGTTGCCGTCAAAATTATCGATTCCGTAGATAACAGTGGGGTCGCTTTGAAGTTTCATGCCTTTTTCAAGGCGGTTGTGAAAAACAGATGAAATAACAGGACGTTCATCTGCCTTGCTTGTTTCTTTTTCGATTATGGAAGCCAGCGTGACAATTTCGTGTCTCGTAAATCCCATATCGTTCCCTTTTTGTTCCCATTCCCTGGTATAGATGTCATGAAACCGCTGCACCATGGTGGACAAAATCAGCTCACAGGAGGCCTGTACAGGAAAAAAATATGTTTCAGGGAAAAGGTATCCTTCAAGCGAATCAGTTTCAAGGCCGCATGAACGAATGAATCCTGTATCCCGGGCCAGCCGTGAAAAAGTATCGGTTTTACAGAATCCGGCGTTTCCAAAGATCTGCCCGGTTTCCTCTATTGTAAGGCCTTCAGGTACCGTAATTTTATGCAGCCGGACTTTTCCCGAGGTAAGGATGTGGAGGACCTGTTCGGGTGTGATGTTCCCGGAAAAAGCATATTCTCCGGCATGGATCCGGGTGTCGGCCCCTTTGAAGCGGACCAGAAGTTTGAAGAGAAACCGGCTTGAAACAACGCCTTCATTGTGAAGATTGCTGGTAATCTGCTCGAGCGGTTGTCCTGGTTTCACATGAAAGACAACACCCGGCGGCGATATGCTGACAGGTGTTCTTGAAAAGGAGGAAAGATGAAAAATGAGACCAGTGCCGGCAACGGCAACTATAATAAAAAAAATACCGGTGCAGTATAAAATGATTTTCAGACGTCTCATTTTTTTATACCGGCCAAAGGTTTCCAGTGCCGGTCAAGGTCATATCGTTCACTGCAGGGCAATTACACCATTCCCTTGAAAGACATGAACGTCAATGCAATTATGCCGGCCGTCACCAGGCCTATCGAAGTGTCCTGAAAGGGTTTTGGCACTTTTGCCAGGTTGATCCGTTCTCTGACACCGGCAAAGAGAATCAGTGCCAGCCCGAATCCCACAGCCAGGGAAAAGGCGGATGTCAGGGCCTTGAGAAAAGGGTACTCTTTGCCGATGTTGATCAGGCAGCTTCCCATGACAGCGCAGTTGGTCGTGATCAGGGGGAGGAAAATACCAAGCCCTGCATAAAGAGCCGGAATCATCTTTTTTAAGAACATTTCCACGAACTGAACCAACGACGCTATAACCAGGATGAATGAAAGGGTTCTCAAGTATTCCACGTCAAGAGGTTTGAGCAGAAAAGTGTCCACCACCCAGGTGATGGTCCCGGCCATGACCAGGACAAAGATGACCGCCATTGCCATACCAACTGCGGTTTCCATTTTTTTGGAAGTACCCATGAACGGGCACTGGCCTAAAAACTGGGCCAGCAGGATATTGTTTATAAAGACACCGGCGATGAATATTTCAAAATAGGCCATTGAAGGTCTCCTTATTTACTGGGGATAAGGTTCATGGCAGCCAGCATCAGGCCTAAAGCGATAAAGGCGCCGGGGGCTTCGACCATGAACGAAAAGGGATGGAATGCTGGACCCATTTCAAAAATGGGATTTCCGTTCCAAAGGGTGATGGTACCGGAGCCCAGAAGTTCTCTGACCGCCCCCAGGGACCCTAATGAAAGGGTAAATCCAAGGCCGATACCCAGGCCGTCAGCAAGGGCGAATACCGGTTTGTTCTTACTGGCAAAGGCTTCTGCCCGGCCCAAAACAATGCAGTTCACCACGATCAGTGGGATGAAAATTCCAAGCTTGAGAAAGAGCTGATAGGTATAGGCCTGCATCATCAGTTCCACTATGGTTACAAATGTGGCAATGATAACGATGAAACAGGCTATCCTGACTTTGGCCGGGATGACATTCCTGAGCAGCGAAACAAGGATATTGGAAAACACAAGGACAAATGTGGTTGCCAGACCCATTCCAATGCCGTTCTCAACGGTTTTGGTCACAGCAAGCACCGGGCAGAGTCCTAAAACAAGCCTGAAAGGCGGAATTTCAGCCCATAGTCCTTTTGTAAATTCTTTTACCAGGGATTGTGCCATGGTTTACCGTCTCCTCTTATGGGTTACTGAAGTTGTTTTAGAATTTCGGGTTTGAGTTCCCTGTAAAGATTCTGGGTCTCTTTGGCCGCGAGTGTCACCGCCCTCGACGTGATAGTCGCACCGGATATGGCATCGATTTCGCCATTTTCATCCTTGAGGCCCAGGTTGGTGTCAAGGGGCTTTTTGGAAAACTGGGACACAAAGTCCGTGCTGTCCTTTACCCGTGAACCAAGACCCGGGGTTTCGGCATGGGAGGTGACCCGGGCGGCTATGATTTCGTCTGTATCCAGATTTATGCCCATTATAAGGCCCACGTCACCGCCATACCCACCCTTGCCCATTGTTTCAAAGGCAACGGCCCGGGTTCCGTCTTCAAGGATACCTGGGAATACCTGGACACTTATTGTATCCGTCTCGATGGTAAACCGCTCCGTTATGGGATCGTTTTTGACGGATGTAAAAATTTCCCTTATAGCCGGAGCCTGCTGGTATTTGAGTACCTGTTCTTCTATTTTGAGTTCGGTGCCGGATTTGACCGCCGCCAGAAGGCCGCCTGCAAAAGCGGTGAGGAATGTCAGCACCAGGACCATTTTTATCATTTCACGCATGGTTAACACCCTTTCCCAAAGCTTTTGGTCTAATATTGTCAATCAGCGGGTTCACAAGATTGATCAGCAGGATGGCCAGGATCGTGCCGTCTGCATAAACGCCGATATTACGCATCAGGATGATCATCATGCCTCCGAGAAACCCGAATATCAGCATGGGGATAGTATTGACCGGCGAGGAGGGATGGTGCGTTGCCAGGAAAAAGGCCCCCAGCAGAGTGTAGCCTGAAACCAGGTGGAACAGGGCCGGCGCATATTTATCAGGACTGGCCATGTGAAAAAGGAAAGCCGTTATCAGAATGCCGGCAATGAAAGAGACAGTGATTTCCCAGCGGATATAGCCCCTGAGTATCAGGTAGACTCCTCCGATAATCAGACCTAAGCCGAAGGTGGACCCGATAGAGCCGGCCTGGCGGCCCAGGAGAAGATCGCCGATCGAGTAAAAGTCTGCGGCACCGGCGCCCTGGAATTTGATTGCAGCAAGGGGGGTCAGCGCCGGAAAGTCAAACCGGTAATTGACCAGGGCTGCATCTAAATCAAAAAATGCACTCCAGGACAGGGTCAGGATTGCCATGCTCAGAAGGGCCGGGTTGAAAGGGCTTGTTCCTGCACCACCGAAAATCATCTTGCCGATGATCACGGCAACAAAGGTGCCTGTGACTATCACCCACCAGGGGGTGGTGACCGGCAGCATCATGCCGAACAAAAGACCTATTACCGCAGTCTCCATGTCGCCGATTGTAAGGGGTGTCCTCGATACCTTGTTCATTAAAACTTCCCAAAGCATGGCACTGCCGATGGATAAAGCAAGGACGGCGAATGCCGGGGCACCGAATTGAATAATGCCGAAAATGGCGGCGGGCAGGGCGGCGATCAGTATGTTCAGGTTCATTTTAAAAAGACTGTCCCCGTCATGCCAGAATGGGGCATGGGATATGGTTAATCTGTGATCAGTCATCTGCAGTCTCCATTTTATGTGTCTGCGCGTTGAATTGACAGTTCGTGTTTGCCCAGGCGGATATACTGGAACAGTGGAATCCTTGCAGTGCACACATAGGCGCATAACCCGCATTCAATGCATGATTCCAGGTTGAACCCGTCTGCTGCCGCCTCGTACTGGTCAGCTGCAAGATACCGGATCAGAAGGTTGACCGGAATGCGGGCCGGACAGATCCGGACACAACTGCCGCAGTTGACACAGGCGGTATCCGACACTACGGGAATATCCGAACTGTCCTGCACCATGACTGCATCCATGTCCGGCATGACGGGATACCTGGTGCTGTATATCGCCGTGCCCCTCATCGGGCCGCCGGCTATGACCCGGTCCATGTCGTTGATCTGGATGTCTGCATGGCTTAAAATATGCTGCAGCGGAGTTCCGATAGTGGCCACAACCCTTTGCGCAGTCCCGGTTTTGTCAATTACAGTCACGAGTTTTTCGAAAACAGGTTCTTTTTGATCGTATGTTTTTGACAACGAGATGACCGCTTCGGCACTGATAAAACAGATTCCCTGTTCTTCAGGAGTTTTCCCGGGAACGGGCGTGGCCTTCAGGTGACGCTCCATGATCATTTCCGGCAGTGCATCAGGAAAGGTGTTTGAAACCGGAAAGGTTTGAAACCGGTCCACCGTGTTCTGGAGGTTCAGCGCCTGTGGCATGGCAATGCATATCTTGGGAATATTGAGCATGGTCTTGAGAATCTGCAGGCCTTCCTTGAGATGGGCCATTTCGGTACGGGTCAGGTACTGCCTGGTGGTGGACAAAAGGTCCTGGTCTGCACAGTTGACCACCAGTGTATTGATTTTTACATTCGGATCCGCCAGTGTTTTCAGGGGTGGAGCACCGGGAAGGTTTCTTAAAAAGCTGTCGGCTGAGCGGATATCCGGTGAAATGGTGTGCTTGGTAAAATCATCGTTGGTCCGCTTTTCCGAGTCAGTCTTTATAACGATCCGGGTGATATTTTTCCCGAAATCACCGGCAAACATATCGATTTTTTCAATGGTACCGGATGCCGGGGCGACAGCGTACTCGGTGCTGGAATCATACAGCCTGATCCGGTCGAATTTTTCAATCCGGCCGCCTGTTTGAACCAGGGTATCTTTTGTCGTCCTGAGTGCTTCACCGATCAGCAGCACCAGATGGTCCGGCACGGGAATGATGTCTGGTTTCCCGGGGTCCGGTTCCAGAGATTCATATGAAAACCCGGGTTTGGCCAATGCAAAAAAAGATCGTTTTATCATAATATATCCTTATCTTGGCAAAGATCCTGCATTATGCACAACATTTTTTATGTACAAAATATATAAACAGCTCCATGTCAGCCTTACAATGCATGGCATTCACTGCATTCTATGGGCCCGCCACCGCTGTCATGGCAGTCGATGCACTGGATATGAAATGCATCCATCCGGGACGGCATGTATTCATCACCCGTGGATTCATGGCAGTCACTGCAATTATAGGTTTCGTCGTAATCAATGTTGTGGTGGCAGTCCAGACAGTCATAACCATAATCCATGACATGTCCTTCATGTGTGAACAGGACTTTGCCTCCTTTGTTCTGGAACATGAGTCGAACCGGTTCGTCAGGGGATGGTGGTGAAAAGGAAGCATAGCAGACGATTCCAGTGATCAGCATAATGATCATCAGCAGGAGGGCTGCCTTCAGGTCTCGTTGTGATGTCATAATTGTTCTCTCTTGATTAGGGTTAAAATTAACCAGCGACACACCCACAACTAGGCTGCGGTTATATTATATTATAGCGGTATGTTCAAGGGAAAAATTGGTTTGTTAACGATGGCAGGTGTTTGCAGCCACTACAGCCTGTTTGCGGACAAGAAAAGGCCGGTACCGGTGCTGCATGGAAATGGAGTTATTTTTTTTATGGAGGATGAAAAATGTGACAATGAATAAACCAAAGCCCAGAAAAGCGGCTGCGGCGGATGGGTTGACGTCCAGAAAAGGCGCAAGGGCGTTGCCTGCAAAAGCCCCTGCAAGCAGCATCAGCACAGGGCATACGTACAGCAGGAATGTCAGGAAAAGAAGAGATCTGGTTTCAATTCCCACTATTACATGATCACCGGTCCTGACACCTATGGTGTTGTCTACCTGGAAATGCATTTCCCTGTGCCGGGATGCGGTGTCACATGATCCCCGGGCTTCACATACTTTACAGGCACTGCTGCGCGTTGTTTTTATCCAGGCGGTTGTTTCCTGTGTTTTCGTGACAATGCCGGGTTCGGTGATCATGGCGTGGATTCCGGATTCATGGGTGGATGTCAGGCGTAGATGCTGATGTCCAAGGAGCGCTTTTTCATCTGGTATTCCTGTTCAAGCTCCTGCTTTTCCTGCTGGTATTCTCTCCGCAGCTTTTTTTCTTCCGCAGCGCGTTCCTGTTCAAGTGCCTGTTTTTTCCTGTCATATTCATGTTCGAGTGATCGTGTTTTCTGAGCGGTCTTTTCAGTTTTATCGACCTGTTCCACTTGTTGTCTGTCGGCCTGCGAAGACTGGTCGGGCGCCGCAACCCGGGTGAAGGAAAACAGATCCTTGTATCCTGAATAACCTGTTATGGCGGATCTGATCATCATTTGTCCTTCCTTTCTACGGCCCTGTCATTTCAGGCAACGATATTGACCAGTCTGCCGCCGCCGGGTTCCCGGTTTTGTGTCTGGCCGGTGTCTTGATTGCCGCCCTGCTGCTGGGTTTCCTGATCACTGGCTGCGGCAAGCTGCTGCCTTCCCTGTTCGGAAATATCCACGTTGAACGCGTTTTTGACCATATCGGCCGTTTCCCGGGTCACATCGGTTCTGGCAGCGGCCTGGTTGGTTTCGTTGATCAGAGCATCCCGCTGCGCCTGGCTGGACTGGTTGGAATTTAAATATGCATTTGCGTTTTGAATGGTGTTGATGTCCATGATGCATCCCTCCTGTTGAAATGTGCTGCTTTATACCTTACATAATAAACCCATAACAGGTTGATGTCAATTTTTTCTTTTATCTGATTGCTTTTTGCTTGACAAGGCGGCTAATTTTAAGTATACCGTCCAAGTCAATTCAATGACTGCTCCCCAGTAGCTCAGTTGGCAGAGCAATTGGCTGTTAACCAATGGGTCCGCGGTTCAAGTCCGTGCTGGGGAGCCAACCCAATTAATCAGATCCCGGGAATTCACGTTCCCGGGATTTTTTTATTGTTGTTCCAGAGCTTGTTTCAAATCCACGGCACTTTTCTCTTTTAGTGTCATGTATCAGTCTTGAACGTGTATTTAATAGAATTGCGGCTATTGCCCGTCGTATTGAAATCGGTTCAAAATGTATCAATAGAAAAATAATACCCTTTTGAACCTGCAGTGTTTATTGGATCAATCTCGCCTGTACCATGCTATTGATTATTACTCAAGTTTCGCACCCTTGAAATGGTGTAAATCCATTTAGGGCCAGCTCTAAAGCGTCAATATAGCTCTGAAACTCTTCTTGGATATCGAAAAGGTCGAAGATCTTTGAAAAACTGACACAGAAAAGGCCACGGAAAAACTCCCACATTCTTGCTGAGTAACTTTTTATAGCTGCGTCATCCGCCAAGCCTTCAAAAAGTCCACCCATGGTTGCATAGTTCTCGGCCACATTAAGGTAGTTCAGGACGTTATATCTCAAAAAGCTTAGCGAGGATGCATTCACCTGCCCGTTGAAATCATTCGATTGGTCTTTGCCAAGGCCGAGCATTTGTTTGCATTCCTTGAAACACACTTCAATCGGCCATCTTTGGATATACTTCTTGATAATCGAAGATGAATGTAGGCTGGTATCTGTGCAAAGGAATGCCACCCAAGAGGGTTCCTTTTTCTTTTTCCTGCCGTTTGCCGGCTCTAACTCTGGCTCTTGATAGCCTTTGGAAAAGACAATAGCCACAGGTTCGTCAGAGTCTGGTAATGTGACCTTAACCCTTTTCAACAACAAGCCTGTTCGGGTATCTTTTTTGAAACCATCACGAATTTTTTGATAGAGTCCGGACAAACGATATTTTCGACCATTATACCAATAATGAACATTGCTGTCTTTGAGCCGACAGACAACATGGATCTTCCGATGAATGTTTCGAATTGATTGGATGAACCAGGGCCAGGAATACCAACTGTCAAATAAAACATAGCCTGGGAGGATGCCCGTATTGACTACTCTCTGTATCATGGACAAGGCCAACTCCAGTTTGGTACAATGCTTTGCTTCATAACTGCGGAGACCACTGCTGCTTCTTGGATCTCCGATTTTTTCAGGGGTTTTGGCATGCCGCTTGTTACTGAAAAAATAGGCATGGTCAAGGGTGTAAAATGCATTGCCTGTGAAAAGTCCCAGGGCAACAACACAAAACCCAAGTACCGATCTGCCAAGATTATGGTCATGGACATAGGTGACATTTTCGATTTTTCTGCCTGCTTTTTTGAGGATCGTGTCATCAATGACAAAACACAGATCTTTTTGAGGAAGGCCATGAAGATCGAGCCTGTCAAAGATTTCATGGTTAATGCCTTTCATAAATGTTCGCCACCGGTAACTGGTATTCTGCTTGAACCGATAATAGGTGTCCTTTCTACATCTCGACCACTGTTGCCACTGTTTTCGGCAGAAAGAATTGACGGTCTTGAGTTGCAGTAAGGGCAACATAAACAGTATAAACAGGAGATGCGCAGCGTGATACCCCTCTTGCTTTTTAATGTTTGCCCGGCAGAGCCAGGTTTTAAACTTCAGAGATTGGAAAACGCTATCGATTTTCGAATCATAAACATTCTGGCCATTTTTCAGGTAAAACTCGATTTCTCCTTTAAAATTTTGACAATTTCTGGTATGCATATTTTAAGGACTCCTTTGCGTGGTTTATGTTTGAATTCAGCAGCTTATATATACCACAATTCGGAGTCCTTTTCTATAAAAAGTAGTAAAATTTTCGTACACGTTCACGGGGGTCATTGAGTAATTACTGATCAGATCCATGACAGATCGGGTTCTTGCTCTTTGAAATATGACTCAAGTAGTTCAACCAGTAACGGGAAAGAATCCAGGGACCGAATTGAACATGTTTGTTTGAATGACAATATCCGCTCGACCCAACGATTCCCTTTTTCACTTTGTGTACCCTTGCTTCTTTTTCTCCATAGAACGCCATAGCGCAATATTCGTTCTGCTATGTTGTTGGTCGGTTCGACCTCTTCAATATCAAGAAATACCCAAAGAGACTCAATCTGCCTGATCAATGACCGGGCCAGGGTACCTATTTCTCCTTTGTGTTCCTGATGATCGAAAATCAAATCGGTAAAACGTTGGTAAAAATTCCGCCACTCCTGATCATCCGGAAATACATTTGCCCAATGGCAAAGTAACTGAAGGTCTTTGGTGACCATTTCACCGAATCGGCTGGTTGTGGGATCTTTTCTTTCAGAAAGAGCTTTGGCTTTTCGGATCAGGTGGGCTAAACAGGTTTGCCGGAGGTTAACCCACTTGGCATACACCCCGTAATTGTCACTGATCAGGATGCCTTCCCAATCCTGAATCAGGTCCTGAAAAGCTTGCTTTGATCTGTTTTTGTGAATCATGAAATATGCGACTGTGCTGTTCACCATGACCCATAACCAGTTCAGCGAACCGTTCTGGAACCATGACGTTTCATCAATATGATTGATCCGGCTGTTTCTGGCAATGTCGCCTATTTTATCATGCACGGGTTTCAATGCTTCGGATGCCCTGTCTATTACCTTTTGGATGGCTCCCGGAGATATTGAAAAATTGAGAACGGACTGGCAGAATGTTCGGACTGTTTCCCGGCTGTTCCCTTGGATACCGCTGACCTCAGCGATCAGCGCACTGATCCTCGGACCATATCCAGTCTGATGCTCTTTGGGAAGTTGTGCTTTTACAACATTCCCGCACTGGATGCAGACACCTTGATTGAGGATAAAATGCAGTACATCCATTTCAATTTCCGGCAGTTCTATTACCTGGTGTGTGTAAAACGGCTTTATACTTTCCGGGTCAAAGGAAGAACACCCGCAACTACATGTATCGGGAAACAGGATATTCTCTGTGGACGGTTCCATTAGCTTTTGTTGATGGCCTTTGTGTCCCATTTGTCCGCCTCGTTTGCGTTTGCTTTTATCTCTCTGCTTGAGAGGCTTTTTGTATGGGGGATCGGACGATGGCGGTTTGCTGGAATTTTGTGAATTTTTAT
>CAYNHL010000053.1:0-22501 GCA_964397015.1 uncultured Desulfobacterales bacterium
CTGAGCTGTTCTCGGATGTAGTCGACGAGTTGTCGGTTGGGCATGTGAACAATCAGATTTTTAACGGCCAGTTCTTTGAGGATTTTCCGGACGGTCCCCGTGCTGATTTGGTATTCTTCGACCAGTTCGCGTTCGATCAGCCTCTCTCTGGGATTCAGTATGCCTGCCAGTATTTTATATTCGACAATCTCTAGAACACGTTCAAAATCATTTTTTCGGGATAAAGTCATTTTCCATTCTTCTTGCTTGGAATAATCAGAATTTAAAGCTTTATAATACGACAATCCTTTGTTAAAATCAAATATGAAAATCTATACAGGAAACATACATGAACAATGATTTCACCATATCCACGGATAAATACAAGTTAGATGTGACAGCCATCCATGACTATCTTTGTAACAGGTCCTACTGGGGACAGGGAAGAACGATCGAAGCAGTACAAAAAAGCATCGATAACTCATTATGCTTTGGAATATACGATAAAAACACTCATTTTGCCGGATTTGCAAGGGTTGTAACAGATTTTACTGTTTTTGCCTATCTAATGGATCTTTTCATTTTAGAGAATTACAGGAATCTCGGATTCGGGAAAAAACTGGTCGAGCATATCGTTAACGATGATTGTTTCAAGGATATCCGGTTCTGGCGTCTTGACACAAAAGATGCGCATGAACTGTACAGAAAGTTTGGATTTAAAGAGGCTGCACGTCCGGAAAGGATTATGGAAAGACGAAAAGTTGCGAACAAACAAGAATAAATCATGCATGGAACTGCAGGATCTGCTAGCACTTGAACCCGGCGCAGCAGATCGATTCTCCTCGCTCTGGCTTGGCTACACTTTGCTGCTGCCGGGAACACTCTACAGTGACGGGTCAAACTCGTTTCGCATCGGGTTCGGCCGCAGGAATATGCCCGAAAGCCTCCAGCAACTTGACCGACACCTGCGGAAAATCAGATCAGATAAGGATGATAAAACTTCATGAGCACCGATTCAATCCTGAATCTCAGAAAATTTTTAGCGCCGGAAATTGTATATGGTGAGGGAGCCATTGCCCTGGCCGGACGTCACGCGCGCAACCTGGGGGCAACCCGGGTATTTATTGTAACCGATCCCGGGGTCCGGGAGGCGGGATGGACAGACAGGGTTGAAAAAAGCCTGAAAAAAGCCAGTGTTCCATATACGGTTTTTGACCAGGTGACTCCCAACCCGAAAGATCACGAGGTCATGGCCGGTGCGGACTGCTGCAAAACCGAGGGGTGCGATCTGATAGTTGCCGTGGGGGGCGGCAGTCCCATGGATTGTGCCAAAGGCATCGGCGCGATCATGGAAAATCCGGGAAATATCCTTGAATTTGAAGGTGTGGACATGGTTTCCAACCCCGGACCACCGCTGATCTTCATCCCTACGACCGCCGGCAGTTCCGCCGATGTTTCACCGTTTGCCATTATCACGGATACCGCCCGGAAGGTTAAAATTGCGATCATCAGCAAGATGGTGATCCCGGATATTGCCCTGATCGATCCGGCCACCACCCGGACCATGCCGCCTGCATTAACGGCGGCAACCGGCATGGATGCACTTTGTCATGCGTTTGAGGCCTTTGTTTCAAATGCATCTTCCCCCCTGACGGATATGGCGGCACTTGCATCGGTTGAAATCATTTCAGAGCACTTGCCGAACGCCTACAACCATCCTGAAAATATACATTACAGGGATAAAATGATGACCGCCAGCTTGATGGCCGGTCTTTCATTTTCCAATGCAAGCCTTGGCCTGGTTCATGCCATGGCTCACAGCCTTGGAGGCGCATTCGGCCTGTCCCATGGAGAGTGCAATGCCATACTCCTTGAAAAAGTCGTCAGGTTCAACTATTCGGCGGCTCCTGAAAAATATGACCTGCTGGCGAAAGCGATGCATATGGATTTAGACATGGTTGACACATCTGATAAGGGACTGGCGATTTCCGATTGTATCGCTGCCTTGAGAAAGAATTTGAATATCGATCAACGCCTGACGGACTTAGGCGTTTCAGCGGCTGATATTCCGGTTCTTTCGGAATTTGCATTTCAGGACCCCTGCCTGGGGACCAATCCGAAAAAAACGACGGTCGACGACATCCGCCGTTTATATCTGCAGGTTCATGAATAAGTCCTATGGATAAAACAGATAAAAACATGACGACTGAGTCTGCACGCAAAAAATTTCTGGCATTGAGCCTGGAATCCACCCGTAAAAGTTATTATCCTCAATTGCAAAAACAGCTTGAGAAAGCAAAAGAAAACGAGAAGCGCCTGCAGCTGTTGATCGATAACCTGCCGGCCCAGATCTTTTATGTGAATGCTCAGGAACAATATGTCCTTATCAACCGTGAGTATAAAAATACCTTTGGGGTTAACAGCGATCCTGTCATTGGAAAACGAATTAAAGACATCCTGGGCCCCGAAGATTATCAGAAAGTGAGCCCTCACATCCAAAAAGCATTGTCCGGAAAACCCGAACATTTTGAGATGACCTTTATTTCAAAAGACTCCGGTGAAAGCCGGTGGTATGATATAAATTATGTCCCGGAAATCACCGATAAAGGAATCGTAAACGGCTTTTATGCATTAATCATCGACCTGACCGAAAAAAAACAGGCCCAGGAAGAAAAGGCAAGACTGAAAGACCGGCTGCGCCAGGCACAGAAAATGGAAGCTATCGGTACCCTGTCAGGAGGCATCGCACATGATTTTAACAATATTCTTTCTGGTATTTTCGGGTATTCACAACTGGCAGACGCATACATCAACGATCCTGAAAGGGCAAAAGAATATATCGATAAAATATTGGAAGGGGCAAAGCGGGCATCTTCCCTGATTCAGCAGATCCTGACATTCAGCAGGCAGACACGTTACCGCAGACAGCCTCTAAACCTGTTTATAGTTCTCAGGGAAGCCCTGCAGTTGATCCGATCCACCATTCCATCCAATATTACCATCAGGGAAGCATTCAACACCCAGGCAATGATACTGGCTGATTCAACCCAGATTCACCAGGTAATCATGAATCTGTGCACGAATGCCTACCATGCCATGGGTGATGATGGCGGGGTACTGACAGTGGGTCTTGACGAGGTTGACCTTTCCGGAAACGACATCGCTTTGGACACGGCATTTAATTCCGGCAGGTATCTCAGGCTTGAAGTTACCGACACCGGCCCCGGGATCGATCCCGACATCTTGGAAAAAATATTTGATCCGTATTATACGACAAAAACGATGGGGAAAGGAACCGGGTTAGGCCTGGCCGTGGTTAACGGTATAGTAAAAAAACACAATGGATTTATCAGGGTAAAAACAGAACTGGATGAAGGTTCCACATTCCAGGTATATTTTCCTGTCATTGAAAAGGAAGCGGCCCTGGAATCAACTGAAAAAAATTCAAAAAAAATATTCACCGGAACGGAATCTCTCATGCTGGTGGATGATGAAACCGCCATCCTGGACACATTAAAGGAAATACTGACCCTCCAGGGATATCACGTATCCATATTCGATAACGGTAAATCAGCTCTACAGGCATTCCAGGACAACCCGTATCAATTTGACCTGATCATCACAGACATGACCATGCCTCAATTGACCGGGGATAAACTTTCCAGGCAAATTTTGAAAATCAGAAACGATATCCCGATTATCATCTGTACAGGATATCATGAAAGCCTTTCAGAAGAAGGGGCTATCAATACAGGCATTAAAAAATACATGCTGAAACCCGTCACAGGATCTCTCCTTTTAAAAGTGATCCGTGAACTGCTGGATGAAAACAGTCCCGGTTAAAAGAAATATCAACGGTTGTAATTTGTACTGTGGCGGCCTCGCTTTCAACAGGTCTGATCGCGTGATTTATCATCCCTGCTTATTCAACGCCCTGACCTTTGGAGACCTGTTCACAAGATAAATGCCGGCGCAGACAAGGGACAGTCCGAACCAGACCATCATGCCCACCGGTTCAGATAAAATCACTGCGCCGAAAAAAACGCCGAAAAGCGGTGCAAGAAAAGTGAATGCCGTAAGCCCACTGACGGCAAAATTGTGGATCATCCAGAACCAGAGGATATAACTGAAAAAAGCGACGGCTGCAATCTGGTACATCATTGCCCATAAAACACTCCCGGTCAGGACAATGGTATAATCATGTTCAAAAACAAGTGATCCGGCAAGCAGGACCGGAATGGCAAATACCAGCTGTGAAAAAAGGGTCTGGTAATGATTGAGTGTCACAGACTGGCTGATACGCTTAATGTACAATGTTGTCGCTGCCCAGAAAACAGCTGCGGTCAATGACATGATGTCGCCGATCCAGTGATTTTCCGGCAGCATGGGTGACTGGATTCTGAAAACAATCCACAAACCGGCAAAAGCCAGTATCAACCCTGAAACTTTTCCGGCTCGCAGCCGGTCCTGCTGCACCGCAAAATGTGCTCCAACAGTTACCCAGAACGGATGGGAATACAAAAAAACGGTGGCCCTGGAAGCTGTTGTAAACGAAACACTCCAGTACAGGAAAAGAAAATCAAGTCCAAACAGCAAGCCGATCATCAAGGCGTGCCGCCGGGTTCCCCTGGGGAAAAGAACACCGTAACCCTTGAACCTTGCCCAAAGCAGCACCAGAAAACCAGCCGCCACCGAACGGATGGTTGCCGCCAGCAGCGGGGGTATACCCTGGTTGCTGAATTTTATGCTGACCGCATTGCCGCCCCAGATTGCACAGACCAGCAGTAGCAAAAGGCCGGCGGACAGGGATATTTTTCCATTATTTAGTTTGTTTTTGACATCCATGCATATCACCTTGAAAACTGTGAAGGAATAAAATATAAAAACCATGCCTGTCAAACATTATTTGAAAAAAAATCAGCTTTCCAACTTCAACGTTGATAAACCGGTACGGCAATTTTGCAATTCATAGATCCGTTGAATTGACAAACCGTCCGGCAGTATGTAAAGTACATCGAGAAAAGATCCCAAATCCAGATTTAAACAAGCGGGGTAGAAGTGATTATTTACAGATACCTGTGCAGGAATCTCCTGAAAAAGGGAATGTTGTTTTTACTGATGGTTTTCATTTTGTTCTCGATGATTTCAGATGCCGGGGCAAATGACAAGGTCAAGCGAATCTGCATCACCAAGATCGTATCCCATGAAGCACTAGATGCGGCTGAAACCGGTTTTGAGGCAGGGCTCGCCAGTGCCGGCTTCAAGGAAGGCGAGCAGGTCGTCTATGAACGCCACAATGCCAATGGGTCTATGGAATCAGCCGACGTCATATCCAAAAAATTTGCCGGGGGCGGCTGCGATCTTATCCATTGCATCGCCACACCTACGACCCAGTCGGTACTCAAATTCGTCAAAAAGACCGCAGTGGTTTTTTCATCGGTCACGGATCCGGAAGCATCAGGTATCGTACCCAAAGGCAGTGTTCCCGGAAACAGGACAGGCACCAATGTGACCGGTGTCAGTGATAAATGGCCGGTGCCGCTGCAGATCAGGACCTATGCCAAATTCGTACCCGATGCAAAAGTATGGGGTACTGTCTACAACCCGCAGGAAGACAATTCCGTTTCACATGTCCGGGAAATGAAAGCGGCCATCGAGAACCTCGGCATGCAGTTGATAGAGGCCCATGCATTGAACGCCGCAGAAGTGGAAATAGCGGTCAGGTCTCTTGTCGGCCGTGCTCAAGCCATCGCCATCACCGCGGACAACACGTCGGTAGCCCATTTCGAACTGATAGCCGGAATCTGTAACGAAAACAATATCCCGCTTTTTGCAGGCGATATTGACAGCGTTACCAGGGGGGCAATAGCGGCATACGGCACCGACTATTACCTGATCGGCTACCTGGCCGGGAAAAAAGCGGCGCTGATTCTCAAAGGAATCTATCCGGGGAATATCCCCTGGGGACTGATGGAAAAATACAGCTTTGTTATCAACCGCCGGGCGGCCGAACTCCAGGGGGTTGATATAGATCCCAGCCTGTTGAGAATAGCTGATAAAGTACTTAACTGAAAGATAAAGCATGCGCCCGCCATGGACTCTGATTGCCGCCGCGTTTATCCTTGTAGCCACCATGATGGCCGGCTACTATGTCGACCTGCGAAATGATCAGATGCATGCCCGCCAGCTTGTAATCAGTACCGGGCTTGAACAGATTGTACGTTACAACCAGGAACTCAACAACATGCTGATTGTGTCTGTCCTGGAACAGAATCCCCTGCGAAGTTCGAGTTACCGGAATGTTCATGACAAACTGGAACTGACAATCGGCACGGTTGAAAAGCTGACCAGAGAGCTCGACCTTGCAGTGGATATTTCCGCCCTGATCATCGAGCGTCTCGAGCTTCGGCAAGTAGAAGCCAACGCCCTCAAGTCTATCGAGGCCGAACATTGGAAGCAGGCCGGCGCCCTGCTGTTTGACGAAAATTATGAGTTGACCCGCAGGATTTACGAAATCAACTGCGAATGGGCTATAGGTGCTTTGAACGGAGAACTGGCAGCTGTGGCTTCAGACTACAGACACGCCCGTATAGTCTCTTTGTTTATCAGGGCTGCCGCAGTCGGTTTGCTTTTCTGGGCTGGCGTATTGTTCTCCAGGCGGCTTCGCAAGGAGCTTGCCGAACAGGCGAGGTTGAAGGATGAAATATCTGCTGCCAATATCCTTCTTGAAGACAAGGTGCATGAACGTACCGCTGAACTCGAGGATTTAAACCGTAAACTTGCCGTTCTCAGTATCACCGATGGCTTGACAGGCCTTGCAAACAGGAGACGTCTGGACGAAGCCCTGCTTTCGGAATGGCAAAGATCCATGCGGCAGGGCCGGCCCATGGCGGTCATAATGATCGATGTGGATGAATTCAAGGCTTATAACGATCACTTTGGTCACCAGGCTGGCGACAACTGTCTCGTACAGCTCAGCGGGATCCTGCGAAACAATGTTCAAAGGGCCGGTGAACTCGTCGCCCGTTATGGTGGAGAGGAATTTGTGATCATCCTGCCGGGTATAGCTTTGGATGAAGCGGCTCTCCTGGCCGAAACCATCCGTTCCGCGATCCATGATGAAGACATACCGCATATTGAACAGTCCATCAGGGGAATCGTTACCGTCAGTATCGGTGTAGCGGCCCGGATACCCAAACCCGGAGAAAACGCGGAAGGACTGCTCAAGGACGCGGACAATGCAATGTACGAGGCAAAACAGTGCGGCAGAAACAAGGTGGTCACCGCCGGCAGCTGCCGGACATAACATTTATGGATAGATCAGGCAGCCATATTCACTCTTTGTTTTGTGCAGAAGAATGATTCAGCAGACTGCTTACATGGTCTATATAAACTTTGTTCTGACAGGGTTTTGAAAGGTGGTCCATATTGGTGTCATTCTGTTTCAAGGATTTTATGGATTGCAGAAATTCTATGTTGCCTGAAATGAAAAGAACGGGTACTGTCCTGTTCCGGCTTCGTATATAATGATAAATTTCCATTCCGCTGATATCATCGGCAAGCACGTAATCCAGACTCACAAGATCGTAAGTGTTTTCTGCAAGCAGTTCCAATGCTTTTTTCCCTTCGCCGGCAACATCGACAGTATGGTGGCAGGGAGCCTGTGTAAGTATGCTGTACTGAACATCTGCAATAGCGGCTTCATCTTCCACAAGGAGAATATGTTTTTCAACCGGCACATTTTCAGCGCCGATATCGGCAATTTCCTCACGGCTCAATTCCTTATTGACAACCGGCAGGCTTACGGTCACCCTGGTTCCTGATCCAGGCTGTGAATCAATTGAAATATTACCCCTGTGCTGTTCAATATATTTTTTTACATTGGACATCCCGTAACCGGTTCCCTTGATACCGGATTTATAGGACCCTGTTAAATCCCGGCCTCCTTTCAGGGTGAAGGACGGTTCATAAATTCTTTCAAGGTACTCTTTTGGAATTCCGCATCCATTGTCCTCGATTTCAAACTTGATGCGGTCATCGCTACAGTATGTCCGGATGGTGATGCGCGGATTATCGGCCAGGCTCAAGGCATGGATGGCGTTTTGTATCAGGTTCACCAGCGCATGCTCGATCATTCCGGGATCCGCCAGCAGTTCAGGAACGCCCGGATGTTCTTCTTTCACCAGCTCGATCCCCTCGAGATCCTTTCTCATAAGGTTCAGCACAAGCTCAATTTTTTCATGGATTCTGAAAAATTCCTGTTTAGGTTCCTGATCCTTGGCAAAGGCGACAAGGTTCTTGAGCAAATTTTTACCCCGGATACTCTGTTCGAGAATCAGGTTCAATGTTGTCCTGGTCTTTTCATGGGAACAGTCAAGAAGGCTCAATTCAGTATTGCCCATTATGATACCCAGAATATTGTTGAAATCATGGGCCATCTTACCGGCGATTCTACCGACGAGGGCATGCTTTTCCTGGTCATCTGCAACCTTCTGGGCGATCAGCTTTTTTTTCTCTTCGGCTTTTTGCCGCTTTGCAAGTTCGTTCAAGTCATCATTGATCAGGTCAATGGTGTCGAATACCGGCTGGAAGGGATGATTCTCCGGGAACCTGACCCGCTCTCCAGAATGCGCCTCCACATTCAGGTTAAGGGTTCCAAGATATGTCAGCACGTCAGATACATACTCTTCGGTGGTTTTATGTGAATCTGACACACCGGCTCTTTTGCCTGTTTTTGCCAGGTCCGGCACGGATTTGTTTTCCTGGACAAGGGACAGGCTGTCCTCGAGGTTGTCGGCCAGTATCATTTTAAACGGGAGAAAGGACCGCCCGAAATAAACCGCGGCCTTGAGTATTTTGGATCCTCCATAAAAAATGAGGGACTCAAAATGGTACCGGGAATAAAAATCAATCTGTGCTTTTTTATATGCAGATCTTGCCTGGTAGCTGGTACCGGTGATGCCGGATATGTCCGCGATCATATGATAATCAGTCCGGTCCGGATCAAGGCAGGAAAACAGTTTTTCCTGAATTTCAATTACCGGCCTGATCTCCTGATATCCGAAATATCCTTGAGCCGAGCTGTGAAGAATATGCCCGTCAATGATTTCATACCGGGCGGTATAACCGTCCGTCCGGATAATCCAGGACGGGTCGGATCTGACTCCCTTGTGCTCTGTCACCAATGGTTTTTCCGAACCCTTTGTAACTGGCGCGATACCGGCTCCTTGCCGCTCAAGAATTGACAGGGCTATCCCGACTGCCTCCTGGTAGGATGAAACCACCTTGATGGGAAAATCGGCAAGATACATTTTTGCCGCAATGCGAATGCTCAATGAAGTCAGGTAGGATACTCCGAAAAAAACCAAGCCGCAAATGCCCTGCCGGTTATGGAAATACCTGATATATGTCAGCCTCGCATCCAGGGTAAAATCCGTCAATTCCGAAAAATTTTCTATCTGGACATAGGCGGTATTGTTTTCCAGCGCATATTGAGCTACCTTCTCGTTGACCAAAAGTGATTTTTTTGTACTCGATGCATTGGCAGACCCTGACGGATGGCTGTAAATAATGCCTTCACCGATCAGGCTGAAATGGACACGGTAGGAATCATTCTTTCCCCCCATGGACCATTGGGGTTTGTGCATGATCTTTAGACCCGACACCGGGCAGAATGCAGAATCATGGACATCATGGTTTACAGTGCTGATACTACCGCCTTGAAAATTCGGTAAAAATATTTAATGAATATACAGGATATACCCCGGTTAATGCAATTAATAAAATCCAGGTTCATTCTCAACTTTCGGAGCTGGTGAGTTAAATGGGGTCATCGTTGAAGCCCGAAAGTTGAGTTCATTTAAAAAACCCGGCAGTTTGGGGCCCGGGATCAAAGCTTTGTGGCAAAGCCATGAAAATTTTACATTTGACATTCTATTTCATCATGAGATAGAGATCAGGTAACAGTAAAATATGGATAGCAACCGGCATAGACCCGGAAGAGAGGCAAGACTCCATGACAACAAAAGCCCTGCCATTTATAATAAACGCTTTGCCGGTCATGGGCAGCATCAAAAAAAGCTGCCTTATCATTCCGGCATTCATGATTATAACAGCTTCCTTCCTGTGCTTGTCCGGTTATGCACAAACCCGGGGAAATAAGGTTTTTTCCCTGGATCTTAGCCGTGAATCCCTGCCCGGCGCCCTTGAACAGATCTCCAGGAAGTCCGGCTATGAAATATGGTTGTCAGGACCGGACGGTGACTACCAGATAAGCTTGAAGTTGAAGGACGTTTCCATCCAGGAAGCACTTTCACGTGTACTGGCCAGAATCAACCATGCCATGACATGGGATACAGGCAAGAAGAAGGTGACGGTATATCTGTTTGACAATGCCAGACCGGGAAAAGCGACAGCCCCTGCTTCCTCTACTGCAAGAGGATTTTTTCCGACTCCCCCTGGTTCTCCTGGCACGGGTTCTCAACAACCTGCTGCAACCCGGGCCGATATGGAACCGTCATCCTCAGGAGCTGCCACGGTATTTATTCAGGGCACGCCGACCGGAAATTTCGATCCGTGATCCCCGCCCGCTTCCGCCTGGACACAATGATCTTGTGCATCGGCGCTGCATTCGTCATCCCTTTTTGTTACCATCCTCTTACCATGGACCCGGTCCTGCCGCTTCGGTTCGTTGTGTGGACGATACTCACGGCAGTACTTTTGGTATACATTGCCTGCAACAGCAAAAAGAAATACCAGCCGGACACGCCTGCCCTTCTCTACCGGAAAGTTTTTCTGTTCCTGGCCGGTATCATCCTGGTGTCACTGGTATCCCTGTCAAAAGCTGTCAATATCCCCGAGGCAGTGTTCGAGATGCAAAAACAACTTGTTTTTTTCTGTTTTGTATATGCGACAGCCATGATTGCCGTTTCAGACAGGCTTTTTATCGACCGGGTAACCCGTGCCATGATATTGTCCGGGCTTGTACTTTCCTGCATCGGTATACTTGCTTTTTTTCATAATCCTTTCTACAAAATCATGGCAAATAAAAATTTATTTGCATCAGCGCTGTTTTTGATTTCTCCTTTTATCCTGTTCGGCATTGTCCGGTTTTCAAGGGGATGGAAAAATCTTGGCATCCTGGCTGGTTGCGGCATTCTGCTGGCAGTCTTTTTATCGGGAACCAGGGCTGTCTGGCTGGCCGCCTGCCTGTCCGGTATGGTTTATTTCATAATTTTTCGCCCTTTCCGGATTTATTCACCATCTGATGCTGTTTCAGGATCAAGAGACCTGAGACGATGGTTAATGATGATAACAGGACTGGTGTTTGTCACGGCTTTTCTTCTCATTGCCGCAGGCATCCCGGGACCGTTTTTTGATATCCGGTCCACAGGGACCATTGAAAAGCGGTTTGAACTTTGGAAAAATACGTTGAAGATTATCAAGAGTCATCCAATAACAGGAATCGGCCCCGGACAGTGGCGCATCGTATACCCCTGCTACGGCAAACAGGAGCCAATACAGACCGTCGACGGCCGCTCGGAGAAAACCGTTTTCCAGCGACCGCACAACGATTATCTCGGCATTGCTTCAGAATACGGTTCTGCCGGCCTGATGGTCCATGCCGGGTGTATTGTCATGATTGTTTATTACATGACCAGAATACTGTTTCGCAGCAATGACAAAACAGAAAAAGCACTTGTAAAGCTTTTGGCCTGCGGACTTTCTGGATACCTGGTGATCAGTTTTTTCAGCTTTCCCAAAGAAAGGATATATCACCTTGTAGTACTGGCCATGATTACAGGAATCATCATTTCAATTTACCACCAGGCATTTGCCGTCAGGATTAAAAGGCCTTTTTTTCCTTTTTGGACCATCCATACCACCCTTGCCGTTATTATGGTCCTTTTTGCAGCTACAGGATACAGCCGCATGAACAGCGAAATTCATGCAAAAAAAATGGTACAGGCCATTCATTCATGCCAATGGAACGAGGCTGTAAAACACTCAAAATCTGCAATCTCGCCTTTTTACACTATGGATATCATATCAAATCCCATTGCCTGGTATCAGGGACTTGCATATTCAAACCTCAATCAGTCCGGCAATACGGGCGCAAGTTTCAAAGCGGCTCTCAAAGCTCACCCCTGTCATGCACACGCATACAATGACCTTGGCATCTATTTTTTTAATAAAAACAAATACGCCAGCGCCCTGGTCTGTTTTCAAAAGGCTGCGGCCATCGATCCCGGATTTACCCGGGCCTTGGACAATATTTTTATCATGAACCAAATCCTGCCCTGACCACACTTAATTGTTTAAAGTTGACTTTTTTTTATATTTAATTGTATTAATTCAGATAGTCATTTAAAATAAAAAGGTTACCTGAACCCCGACTTTAAGGACAGTTAAGAATCTATATTTTCAAGCCATATTAAAGCCAAACTCAAGGAGAGTGTCATGAGCCTGAAAAATCAATTATTTAAAACAGCCGGTATTTTATTGATCACCTTGTTTTTATCCGTTCCGGGATTTACGGCGGTTGACAATTCCCCGCCTTCATCCCCGGTTAAGCTTGTTTTCATCCATCATTCCACCGGTGGCAACTGGCTTGCCGATGCCAATTCGGAACAGCCCTACGGAGAACTGGGCAAGGCGCTCATGAACAACAATTACTATGTCAGCGCAACTAACTACGGCTGGGGACCTGACGGGATCGGTGACAGGACCGATATCCCGAACTGGCCGTCCTGGTTCACCCAAAGCGGTAGCAGTGCCGTTCTTTCTGCCCTTTACAGTGAAACAGGCCAGAATATCGAAGGTTATGGTTCATGGACAAGGCTTTCAACAGATCCGGGCGGTGAAAATACCATTGTCATGTTCAAGTCCTGTTTTCCCAATTCCGACCTGTACGGCAGCCCTTCAGATGGCCCGGCCTCATCGCTCAGTGACCAGTTCACGGTCAGCAATGCCAAGGCGGTTTACAACAACCTTTTGACCTATTTTCAAACAAAAACCGACAAGCTTTTTATCGTGATCACAGCACCTCCTCAAACTGAAAACGGTTACACCGATGACTACCAGACCGCTGCAGAACGGGCGGCCAACGCCAGAGCTTTCAACAACTGGCTTGTCAATGACTGGCTTGACGGTTATGCTTACGACAATGTCGCGGTATTTGACTATTACAATGTCCTTACGGCAACTGACAATCATCACCGCTGGAAGGACAATGCGGTCGAACACGTAACTAACACCAGTTACAATTTTGCAGCCTACCCGCTCGATGAATGGGACAGCCACCCGAACTCGACAGGTCACCAGAAAGCTACCACTGAATTTGTGGACCTGCTCAACTATTATTACAACAAGTGGCAGGCAGGCTCGACCGGTACCTCGTCAGATGATGTGACATTCACGAACCTGAGCATATCCCCTTCCGGATCTCCGCAGGCCGGAACCCCGGTGACAGTTACAGCCAATGCCCACAGCTCTTCAGGAGCAACTGTCTATTACCGTTTCTATTACTGCGCCAACTACGGAACGTCAGCCTACGAAACCACCGATTGGACCATGGTGCAGGATTACAGTACCGACAATACATACGACTACACTTTCCCGGCAGCGGGCAACTATGTCGTGGTGGTTAGGGCGGTAACCGATCCTCCCAGTGAACCGGCCGCCCTGTCCATTATCGGCCAGGCGGTAAGCGTAGATGGTGTGGACAGCGTCAACATAAGCTCATTGACCAATGACGCGTCTTCATCAGCACGGGCAGGAACACCGGTCACGTTTACGGCCACAGCCTCGACAGCCTCGAGTGATACGGTATACTACAGGTTCTACTACTGCGCCAACTACGGCACGTCAGCCTACGAAACCACCGATTGGACCATGGTCCGGGATTACAGCACAGACAATACATACGACTACACTTTCCCGGCAGCGGGCAGCTATGTCGTAGTGGTTAGGGCGGTAACTGATCCCCCCAATGAACCGGCCGCCCTGCCTATCATCGGCCAGGCAGTTTCGGTTTTGTCTGCCAGTGGTATCACCGTTACCAGTACGGCATTCAGTGAAGGAGGAACCATTCCTGACGCTTATTCGTGCAACGGGACCGACATCTCTCCGCCCCTTGCGTTTTCAGGCATTCCTGAAGGCACACAAAGCATTGCACTGATCTGCGATGATCCTGATGCAGGAGGCACATTTACCCACTGGGTGCTTTTCAACCTGCCTGCATCCACCACGGCATTGAGTGAAAACGTCCCTGCCACCGACACCCTTGCCAGCGGAGCCATACACGGAATGAACGACTTTGGATACAATGCCTATGGCGGTCCCTGCCCGCCTTCAGGCACCCACAGGTATTATTTCACGGTATATGCCCTCGACATTGAACTTAACCTGACTGCAGGCGCCACCAAGAGCCAGGTAGTATCGGCCATGACCGGGCATATCCTGGCCCAGGGGCAGCTCATGGGCAGGTACACCAACTGATATGAAAACGACACACTCAACTTTCTGACCTTAACGATGATGAACGGGGTCGATGATGGCCCCTCTCAATGTGAGAATTAAATGAAACTGTACAATATAAAACAATTGCTGTTGACCTTAACTATTGTTCTTTTCGCGTCCCTTTCCCATGGGGCCCGGCCTGAAATGCTGGCATATGAATCGTTTGACGGCACGGTCCTTGAACAGACCGGCATATATCACGTCTCTTTGGCGCCGGATCTTTTCAATGCGCCTGAAGGCAGCAGGTTCTCACTTGACATCCCCCAGCTGCCGAGTTACGAGGTAATTCATGACAGGAAAAAGCGCCATTCCAACGGGGCGGTATCCTGGTTCGGATACCTCGATGCCCCCGGTCCCGGATTCAGGATTTCACTGATAAAGAACGGTTCCAAATTCAGGGGCCGGATAATGACCCCGGCAGGGTTGTTTCACCTGCGAACGCTTGACAGCGGCCAGATCATACTCGAAGATCTTGAGCTGACCGGCAAAACCCCCACGGATACCGGACCGGATGATGTCAAGACAAGCCGGCCTTCCCTCGTGGACATGAACCGGTATGCCATGAGGGCCAATCGTGCAATGGAAGCGGATGCCGGTGAAATGACCGTAATCGATCTCATGATCCTCTATAACCAGGATTTTGCGGCAAGATATCCAGGTAATGCCCTTTCGACAAGGCTCAACGAATTTATTGCCATGGCAAACCAGGCCTATATCGACAGCCAGATCAATATCACGCTCAGGCTCGTGCACTCCGAAGAGGTCTTATACAACAATGCCAACAGTAATTCAGATGCACTCGATGCATTGACTTACGGGACCGGCGTGTTTTCCAATGTCCATACCCTGCGAAGAAGTTACGGTGCGGATCTTGTAATGCTCATCAGACCCTATGACACAGACAGTCACAGCGGATGCGGAATGGCATGGCTCAACGGATACGGGGGATATGACATTTCTCTCTATGCGGACAAAGGTTTCAGCGTGGTATCCGAAGGTACGGACGGATATTATTACTGTGATGACTTCACCTTTGCCCATGAACTCGGGCACAACATGGGAAGCCACCATGACAGGGAGCACGCCTCGGACATGGGGGCTTATTATTATTCATATGGATATGGTGAAACCTGGGGTAACGCGTTTGGTACCATCATGAGTTATTACAGCCCCACCCTCGGTTATTTTTCAAATCCCGATATTTCCAGGTGCAACGGGCAGCCCTGCGGTATAGCCGTGACAGAAATCAATTCAGCCAATAACGCACTGTCCATGAACAATACCCGCGCGCAGGTTGCTGCGTTTATGGCACAAACCGTTGAACCGGAAGTGCCCGGCACAATCCGGATTACCCGGTTGTCTGTCAGTGGAGAATCCGGCCCGGGCCTCAACACCCCGTTCACAATAACGGCCGAGGCTGACAATCCCGACAACCATACCATCTACTATAAGTTTTTTTACCGGGCCAACTATGGAACATCTGACTATGATACCTCTCCCTGGGTCGTTTTTCAGCCCTATTCCACCCAGAATACAGCCAGCCTGACTTTTGCGATACCAGGCAGCTACATCATTGTCGTCCGGGCCGTTCTTGATCCTGAAGAGGAACCCAGCGTGCTTCCGATTATTGGACAGGCAGTCACGGTAGGGGATACAGATCAGGTATTTGTCCAGGACTTATCCGCCAGCATGACCGGAACACCAGAAGCGGGGGAAACGGTTACATACAGCGTGACTGCCGCAAGTGAATCGACACAGACCCTGTATTACCAATTCTACTACCGGGCAAACTATGACAATGACGATTACGAGGATACCCAGTGGACTCGTATGCAGCCTTATTCAACAGCAAGCACCTGTGAGTATGTCTTTCCCGAACCGGGAGGATACATAGTAGTGGCGCGTGTGGTAAAGGATCCGTACAATGAACCTGCAGCACTTCCCATTACTGGTACTTATATCCATGTAGATTGATACACACTCGGTCAGCTGAAATACTGATCTTTATTTACCGGTGCAAAGGGCATTGAATGAAAAAATAGAATTTTGGGTAATAATATTATTGGTAATTTACTGGAATATATGCTTTACTTGACCATGATAAATGGTGATTACCTATGGGGACACCGCCTATGACCTGTTTTCCGGCAAACCGTATCATTGTCCCACTAATCATTGTCTGCCTGGCATTGACGGCATTCGTTTCTTCCGGCCATTGCCGGATGCTCGAGCAGATTAATATTCCAAGCTCACCCAACCCGGTAGGTTCCGGCGCCAGGGCCCTGGGAATGGGCGGTGCGTTCATCGCCATTGCAGATGACGCCACGGCCGCATCGTGGAACCCGGGGGGATTGATCCAGCTTGAAAAACCTGAAATTTCAATTGTAGGAGCCTGTTTTCAAAGATCCAGGGATACCGGCTTTGCCGATATCCCTGAAGCATCCGGAAAGCACAGTGTTTACAGGGACAAGCTCAATTACCTTAGCTTTTCCTATCCTTTCAGACAATTCAACAGGAACATGATCCTGTCGGTCAACTACCAGGATTTATACGATTTTAATAACCAGTGGCATTTTCCCATCCTCCAGCAGGCCGATACGCTGTCTGTAACCCAGACGGTTGACGCGGTCCAGACAGGGCGGCTGTCCGCACTGGGACTTGCATGGTGTGTCCAGCTGCGGCCGGATCTTTCCCTTGGAGCAACGGTCAATTTATGGGAAAACAGGGTGTTTTCAGGCAATCACTGGGAACAGACCACCCACCGCAATGTGCAGGGGACTTTTTCCGGACATCCTCTCTCAGGCGAATCCTTAAGCCACGACACCTATGATTTTTCCGGCCTGAATTTCAACCTGGGCATGCTTTGGCACATCAACAGCAGATGGACACTGGGCGCAATCCTTAAAACACCGTTTACCGCTGATATCCTGCACGACAGGTATTACGCAGAATCACTTTTCATAGGAACCGGTCCGGGCTCCGGTCACCACTCGGAATCATTTTCAACCTCTGCGACACAGCTGGACATGCCGATGTCCTACGGCATGGGCCTTGCCTGCCGGATGTCTGATGAATTCACGGTTTCCGCCGATATTTACAGGACTCAATGGGATGATTTTCTGTACCGGGATTCAGGCGGCAATATTACATCGCCCATTACCGGCCTGCCTGAAAGCCAGTCCGGTATAGATGCCACTCACCAGATCCGTTTTGGGGGTGAATATCTGGTAATCAAACCTCCCTATATCATACCACTTAGGGCCGGGTTGTTCTATGACCCGGCACCGGCACAGAACAAAAACGATGCCTATTACGGCCTGAGCCTCGGCGGCGGCCTGGCATACAAAAAATATCTGTTTGATATCGCATGTCAATACCGGTTTGGCGACAACGTAGGACAATCCATCTCCCAAAGCCTGAATGCCACACAGGATGTGAAGGAATTGACAGTGTACATGTCATTGATTGTCCATTTTTAACCGGTTCTGGAAATAACAGGATGGATCAGGAGAGTCTCATGGGATCTAAAGACAAAAACCAGTCCAGTATCGAAGATCTTCTCAGCGAAAGAGAAAAGATAGAAAAATCCATTGCCGACCAGTTCCAGGAATTTGTAACCATTATGTTCACGGATATTGCCGGGTATACAAATTTTGTCGAAACCCATGGTGATATTGCGGCCAAATCTCTTCTCCAGAAACACAACGCAATTATCTACCCCATCATTACTGCCCATTCAGGAACTATCATCAAGACCATCGGAGATGCCATCATGGCATCTTTTGCAGTCCCCAGGGAAGCGGTCTTTGCCGCGGTGGACATTCAAAAAGCCCTTTTGCAGCACAACAGCGAAGTGCAGGCATATCAGCAGATCCATATCCGTATCGGCATTCATTCCGGCAACGCATTGAAAGACGGGGACGATTATTTTGGAGATGCAGTGAACATTGCCGCCCGTATAGAACCCACAGCCGATGCAGGCCAGATAATGGTTTCCAAAGCAGTACATGATCAAATCGAAACGATGAATGATATCCTTTGCAGCTATCATGGCATGAAAAAAGCCAAGGGAAAATCCGGACCCCTTGAATTATATCGTGTTTTCCTGAGCCCGGAAGAGCAAAAAACCCACAAACCGATTGAAGAATCCGGCACCGGTGATGAAATTGTCAGCAGCAGGGCAAAGCGGGTCACCCACATGCCCCTGATGTGGAAAGTCAGCCTGCCTTTTGTACTTGTGCTGATTCTCTTGTTCGTTTATCCAGGTTTTATTACCCACATGGACAATGATGCCACCAGGAAAATGCAGCAGTACATAAACGGCTTCATGTATCTTCGCAATGGTGATTTTGACAGCGCCAAGCAGACCTTTCTGGAACTAGGAGAAAAAGATCCGCGCGCAAATGAGGGGCTTGCCGCCCTTGCCTACCGGAACCACCTGTACAGCGAGGCGGACAGTCTAAGTGAAAAATCCCTGGAACTTAACTCAAGCATTTTATACCCGCGGGTGATAAAGGGAAATATCATGTTTGACAAGGGCCGGTACGATGATGCAAAACAGCTCTACGAAGAAGCCACCACACTGGACACTCCTTTGAAGTGGCAGAAAGGTGAGGCTTTTTTCCGGCTCGGGCGGATCAGTTCCTTTAAGGAGAATACCAGTGCCGCACTGGATTACTACAACCAGGCAGTCCAGTACGATGAAACCAATTCCGAAATCCTGGCCGCTAAAGGTGTTCTGCTTGAAAAAATGGGAGAGTTGAACGAATCTCTTGCACTCTTACAAAAAGCCCGGCAACTTACCCCTAATGATCCATATATCAATGCCTTTTCAAAAAGTGTACAGCAGAAACTTGAAGCAAAAAAAGACAAGGAGAAACAGGAACGTATCGACCGTCTGGTTGATGACCTGATTTCAGCCATGAAGGAAAACAGCCCCGAACCTGCAGCCGATCCATGGACATCACGTCCGGTCACTCTTTTTTTTGCCAGGATGGAACGTAAAGGCACCATTCCTTTGAGAGAAGGCCAGGATGAATTCTTCAAACTCGAAATAGCCGAACAGTTAAGGCAGCTCGACAGGGTCGAGGTTGTGGACCGGGAGCTGCTCGACCGGCTTTTACAGGAATTGAAAATGAGCAGCTCCGGCCTGGCAGACACATCGATGGCACTCCAGCTCGGCAGGATAGTGTCCGCGCGCCTTATCGGCAACCTGGCCTTTGTCGGTATGGAAAACAAGACCAGGCTTTATCTCAACCTTATAGAAACTGAAACTTCCTCTGTGAAAATAAGTGTTTCCCATGAATTTGCCAATGATTCAGACATGGATGATATCATTGACAGTATTGTCAGTACCATCGACGATGAAATAAAAAAGAACTTTCCGGCCAGGGGGAAAATCACCGGCATGGAGGACGACCGGGTCACGATCAATATAGGCTCTGACATGGGGCTGCATGAAGGCATGATGATGAAGGTGCTTTCCGGTGACGAGCAGAAAAAGGTGGTCGGAGCCGTCCGGATTACATCCGTTCTTCAGGACATGGCCAAAGGAGACATTGTAAAATCTCTGGAACCTGTCCGGGAACAGGATCTTCTGGAGGCAGCCGCTTTATGAAACCTTTACACATAATCCTTCTTTCTGCCCTTTTCATTGTGCTTCCAATCACCCATTCGTGCCGGACCGCCGACCAGAGCCAGACCTATATCAGGGATGGCAGGGAATACGGTATTACACAGGGTATATTCAGGGACCGCTGGTGGAATTATTATGAACGCGGTATTTCATTCGGCCAGGGAGATTTTCTCAATGAAGCGGAGAATGACCTGAGGACCGCCATAAGCCAGAGGCAGGAAGATCAGCGTATGGCACGTACTTACGGTCTTCATTTTATCGATTATTTTCCCCATCGGGAACTCGGTGTCGTGCTTTTCAAAAAACAGCAATACCGGGAGGCAATACTTGAACTCGAAAGATCTCTGGCCGGTGAAGAAAGTGCCAAGGCCAAGTTTTACCTGAATAAAGCCATAAAATCCCTTTTAATGCAGGAACCTGGTGAATCTGCTTCCCCTGAGATCCGAATCGATGCTCCTTTTCAAAATCAATATGTCAACACTTTTTCAACCCGGGTGAAAGGCCGGGCGCTGTCCGGAAACCATGTTATGTCATTGCAGATCAAAGGGCAGCCGGAATTTATTGAACTTGCGGAAAAGACCCTTGATTTTGACCGTGAAGTCGATCTTCATCCAGGAATGAACCATATCCCGGTGACGGCAGGTGATCTTTTAGGCAAAACAGGCGAAAAAACCGTGACCGTCTTTGCCGACTACCAGGGCCCGAGTCTTGGTGTTATCAACTTTTCGGACGGCCAGGAAGTGAAGAAAAAAGAAATAATGCTTGAATTGTCCTATGCCGATGAATCCGGCATTGCCTTTATCACTGTCGAAAACAAGAAAACTCATGTCGATGGTTCAAAATCCGGAATCATAGAAACTGCCATGGTTTTGAACGAAGGGGAAAATATCATTCGCATGGAAGCCCTTGATATAGCAGGCAACAAAACCTCAGGACAGATTTCATTGAATTTTCTGCCCAGATACCACATGGCGTTCAATGATGTGCCAGAGCAGCCATGGAAAGATACCGGGAATGCAATTGCAACAGATGCAATGTTTTTTGCAAAAAAGGAAAATTCGCCGGATGACCAGGGCCCTGAAATAAGCTTCAGGGGACTGCTCAAGGTTTTATCGGACAACGATTCCATGACAGTCAAGAGCCGGAAGAACAACAATCAGTTCTTTATTGAATGCCAGGTGTCTGATATGACCGGCGTAAATGATGTGTTTATCAATGACAAGCCTGTACCGGTCATAAAAGGCAAAATCGTTGTATTCAACAAGTTCGTGGAACTTAAGGAAGGGGCCAATCAATTCAAGATCACTGCCAGAGATGTTTCGGGTAACACCACGTCCCGGTCTGTGACAGTAACCCGCCAGATCCAGCAGATTGACCTGGACTCTTCAAAACTCACGCTGTCGATCATGCCCTTTAAGACAACCAGAATTTCACCGGGCATTGAAGAATCAATATACAACCTGTTCATGCAGGAAATCATAAACAGCGGGCGCTTCAATATTGTCGAACGCGGACCCGATTTTGAAACGATTTTAAGGGAACTCAAACTCAGCCAGACCGATCTTGTGGACAAGGAATTTGCCGTAAAAACCGGCAGGCTGCTTGCAAGCGAAGCTGTCATCATCGGCAGTATTGTTGAGAATGAACATGAAATTGAAGTGTATGCAAAGCTTGTCAATGTCGAAACTTCCGAATACATCACCCTGCATGATGTATATGGCCAGGATAAATCGCGGTCCCAGATTGAATATCTCATGGCAGGACTCGCATCTGAAATCGTCTATTCCGTCCCATTGATAACCGGCCAGGTGCTGGCAGTCAAAGGCGGCGAAATCTTTTTAAATATCGGTAAAACCAGTCACTTCAATATCAAAGAAGGCCTCAAGTGCCTTATTTACCAGAGCACGCCCTTTATAGTCGACGGAGTGAATCTCGGCAATGACACCACAATCCTGGGAACGGTCGTTTTGAACCGGGTACAGCCAAAATTTTCAAGTGCCGTAATGGTGAACGCAGGACAGGAATCAGGCATAACAATTAAAAAGGATGACAAGGTCATTACAAAATAGGATCACACCTGTTTGAAGAAATTATTAAACCGGCATTTTATGAAAATCCATGCCTGGCAATCCAAACAAAATGGGGGGATGAAAAAAATCATCCCCCCTGCTTTATAGAAAAATTATGTTGTTATTTTTCCGGAAGTGCGTTGAACAGGTAGTTCACTTCAGGAAGCCCGGGGAGCACCTGGGGCAGCTGCTGGAATATCGTCGTGTCTGTGGAGCTGTATCCCTGGGATGAATAGCTGTTTACCGAAGTGATGGAATATCCGCCACTGGCTGTAAGTGTCAAATCAAACACCGACCA